>DASRZB010000476.1:0-5571 GCA_035653855.1 Acidothermaceae bacterium
GCAGCCTCGCGGTGACGGTAGCCAAACCGGGCGGCCGCTATGCCTGCTGAACCGCCACCCTGTGGACAACGGCCCGCTCGATAGGATCAGACGACGGAATTCCCGTGCTGTCCCCCCGCGAGGAGCGCTCCCAGTGCCGAAGTATGTGTACGACTTCAGCGAAGGCAACCGAGACATGAAGGACCTTCTCGGCGGCAAGGGCGCGAACCTCGCCGAGATGACCAACATCGGGCTTCCGGTGCCTCCCGGCTTCATCATCACCACCGAGGCGTGTCGCACCTACCTCGAGAGCGGCAGTGCGCCGACCGAGATGGAACACGAGATCAGCGAGCACCTCGTGCGCCTCGAAAAGGCGATGGGCAAGACCCTCGGTGACGCCGACGATCCGCTGCTCGTCTCGGTGCGGTCCGGTGCGAAGTTCTCGATGCCCGGAATGATGGACACCGTCCTCAACATCGGCCTCAACGACCAGAGCGTGAACGGCCTCGCGAAGCAGGGTGGCAACGACCGGTTCGCGTGGGACTCCTACCGTCGCTTGCTGTCGATGTTCGGCAAGACAGTGCTCGGGGCGGACGGCGAACTGTTCGAGCACGCCCTCGACCAACTGAAGACGAGCAGAAACACCAAGAACGACCTCGACCTCGATGCGGGCGATTTCCAGGTCCTCGTCGAGACCTACAAGGGCATCATCCGCGACCATGCCGACCGCGAGTTTCCGCAGGATCCCCGCGAGCAGCTCGACCTCGCCGTCCACGCCGTTTTCGATTCGTGGAACGGTGATCGGGCCCGCCTCTACCGGCGGCAGGAGCGGATCCCGGCCAACCTCGGCACGGCCGTCAACATCGTCGCGATGGTGTTCGGCAACATCAGCGCCGAGTCGGGCACCGGCGTCGCGTTCACTCGCGACCCGGGATCTGGTGACAAGGGCATCTACGGCGACTACCTCGAGAATGCGCAGGGCGAGGACGTCGTCGCCGGCATCCGGAACACGGTGCAGCTCGCGGATCTCGAGAGGATCGACAAGCCGGCGTACGACGAATTGGTCGGCATCATGAGCACGCTCGAGACGCACTACAAGGACCTGTGCGACATCGAGTTCACCATCGAGAACAAGAAGCTCTGGATGCTGCAGACCCGCGTCGGCAAGCGGACGGCAGGCGCAGCATTCCGCATCGCGACGCAGCTCGTCGATGAAGGCCTGATCGACATGGACGAGGCGCTCCAGCGAGTGAGCGGCGCACAGCTCGCGCAGTTGATGTTCCCCAAGTTCGACGAAGCCGCTGCCAAGAAGAAGATCACCAAGGCGGTCAACGCGTCGCCAGGTGCGGCTGTCGGCAAGGTCGTCTTCGACTCTGTGGTCGCGGCCGAGTGGGCAGCCCGAGGCGAGGACGTCATCCTCGTCCGTCGCGAGACCAACCCTGACGACCTGCCCGGCATGATCGCGGCCAAGGGCATCCTGACCGAGCGCGGGGGCAAGACCTCGCACGCGGCCGTGGTCGCGCGCGGTATGGGCAAAACCTGCGTGTCAGGCGCCGAGCAGATCAGCGTCGACCTCAAAACCCGGCAGTTCACCGGCCCGAACGGCGAGGTCGTCAAGGAAGGCGACGTCATCTCGATCGATGGCACGTCGGGCGTGGTCTACCTCGGTGAGGTCCCGGTCGTTCCGAGCCCCGTCGTGCAGTACTTCGAAGGCACCCTCAAGGCGGACGCCGACCCGCTGGTCGCCGCGGTGCACCGCATCCTCGTACACGCAGACTCAAAGCGACGCCTCGGCGTCGAGGCGAACGCCGATACCCCCGAGGACGCCGAGCGCGCGCGTCGTTTCGGCGGTGAAGGCATTGGCCTGTGCCGCACAGAGCACATGTTCCTGGGTGAGCGTCGCAAGAACGTCGAGCGATTGATTTTGGCCAACGGCGAGGAGGAGCAGAAGGCGGCGCTGGCCGAACTGCTTCCGTTGCAGCGCACCGACTTCATCGGCATCTTTGACGCGATGGACGGCTTGCCCGTAACAGTCCGCCTCATCGATCCGCCGTTGCACGAGTTCCTGCCCGACATCACCGAGCTGACCGTCAAGATCGCGGTGGCGGAGGCGAAGGGCGAGAAGGTCGCCGACAAGGATCGTGTGCTCCTCGAAGCGGTACGTCGGTTGCATGAGCAGAACCCGATGCTCGGGCTTCGCGGCGTCCGCCTTGGGCTTGTCATTCCTGGGCTTTTTGCCTTGCAGGTAAGGGCAATTGCCGAGGCGGCCGCGCATCTGAAGAAGCTCGGCAAGAACCCGGTTCCGGAGATCATGGTTCCGCTGGTTGGTGCTGTTCAGGAACTCGAGATCATTCGTGAGGAAGCGGTGGGCATTCTCGCCGATGTCGCCAGGGAGACCGGCGTCGAGGTGCACACACTGATCGGCACGATGATCGAGGTGCCGCGCGCGGCTATGACCGCTGGACAAATCGCCGAGGCGGCTGACTTCTTCAGCTTCGGCACCAACGACCTCACCCAAATGGGCTGGGGCTTCTCGCGCGACGACGTCGAAGGTGCGTTCTTCGGTCGCTACATGGACCTCGGCATCTTCGGTGTCTCGCCGTTCGAGACCCTCGACCGCGACGGCATCGGGCGGTTGGTGCGCATCGCCGTCGAGGAGGGTCGCGCGTCCAATCCCAATCTGCGGATCGGCATCTGCGGTGAGCACGGAGGCGACCCCGACTCGATCCACTTCTGCAACGAGGTCGGCCTCGACTACGTCTCGTGCTCGCCGTTTCGGATCCCGGTCGCCCGCCTCGAAGCCGGTCGCGCCGCTCTCGAGACGGCGGGTTCCGACACGCGCTGACCAGCACGGACGGCGAGGGGTGGCCGCCCGTACGGCCGGCGCGGGATACTGGTGAGCTATGGGAGACGTTGCGGATTTCCTTCCCAGCGCGCAGGGACTCCACTACGCCAACTCGTGGGCGTCCGCGCCGGTCGTCGAGGTTGCGACCCCGTTTGGCCACGTCAACATCGGCGACGCCAAGCACGGCTTGTGCGGCGGGATGGCATACGCCGTCCGCGATCTGTTTGAAGCACATGTTGGTCCGCCGCCGCAGACCACCAACCCGCCATCCATATCGCCGGCGTTTCACTTCATCACCACGCGATTGATCGACAGCTTCGACCTGCCCGACGGAGTGGCGAAGTACTACGAGTGGATGAATCTGCCGACGGGCGACGAGTTCTTCGTGCATGGGACGTCGCGACGCACGATTGAGGTTTCGATGCCGTTCATCCGCGCGACGATCGACGCCGGGCACCCGTGTCCGCTCGGCGTTGTGTGCGTGCATTCCGCCAACCCGCAGGACCTCGGCCAAAATCACCAGGTGCTCGCATACGGCTACACCGACACCGCCACGACAACTACGTTGCGGCTCTATGACTGCAATCACCCTGACGACGACGGCGTGACGATCACGTTCGATCACACGAGCCCGCACCACTCGACGGAGTTCGGCTACTCCTACGACGACCACGCCGTGATTGGATTCTTCCCGAGCCAGTACACGCCAAAGGATCCGTCGCCGCTCTTCCAGCAGTGACGCAGCGGAACGGGGGTCTGGTCATCGCGTGTCTGACTCGCATGCGACCCGCTCGCGTGATTGCTGCGGCGGGCGCCCTCGCGATCGCGCTGATCGGTGTCACTGCGGTACCGGGTGTGGCGCGCGCGGCGTGCGCGCCAAGTCCATCCGTGTCGCCCTATGGGTTCACCGGCACGGTGGTTCGGCTCGGAATCGACGACCGGCAGGCGTTCGTCCAGAAGAACGACGGTACCCAAGTAGAGGTCGATGGAGGTTCGCTCGGCACGGGTCATAGCGGTGAGGAGTACACCTTCGTGCTCGGCGGTCGGTACCAAATCGAGCCCGAGAACTCCCGGCCGCCGTTCCTCGTCAGCGACTGCACGGCGACAACGCTGCTGGGTGTCGTGTCGCTATCCCCGTCGCCGTCAGCGTCGGCATCGGCTTCCGTGGCATCGCCCGCCGCTGCACCGGCGTCCACAGAACTCACGGTGTTCCCGACATCGTCCGCGCACCCGGATTTCGTGACGGGCGCCATTTTCATCGTCATCTTCGCGCTGCTGCTCGCCTTCGCCTACGCAGGGCGTTTGCTGCGACGTCGGCGGCACCGATGGGACTGAAGCGGACGTCGGTTGGTCGGGGTAGCGTCGAGTCGTGAACGACTCCGTAGCCAGGTACGACGATGGCGCGCGTGCCCGCTGGGTGAACGAACCGCCGAAGCGACCGGGGCGCAGCGCTTTCGAACGCGACCGGGCCCGGGTGGTCCACAGTTCGGCGTTGCGGCGACTCGGCGCGAAGACTCAGGTAGTCGGGCCCGCAGAGGCGGAGAGCGACTTCCCACGCACCCGGTTGACGCATTCACTGGAGTGCGCACAGGTCGGCCGTGAGCTCGGGGCGACCCTTGGCTGCGACCCTGATCTCGTCGAGACCGCGTGCCTGGCGCACGATCTGGGCCACCCGCCGTTCGGTCACAACGGCGAAGCGGCGCTCGATCACGCGGCCAACGCGATCGGCGGCTTCGAAGGCAACGCGCAATCTTTTCGGCTGCTCACCCGCCTCGAAGCCAAGACTGTGGCCGACGACGGGCGCAGTGCTGGCCTTAATCTGACGCGGGCGAGTCTCGATGCCGCGACGAAATACCCATGGGCCAAGCACGCGGGCAACAGCAAGTTCGGCGTCTACGACGACGACCTCGAGGTGTTTAACTGGGTTCGCGAGGCGGCCCCAGCTGAGAGGCGCTGCATCGAGGCCCAGGTAATGGACTGGGCCGACGACGTTGCGTACTCGGTGCACGACCTGGAAGACGGTGTCGAAGCTGGCCTGGTGAAGCTCGATCACCTCAGCATCGAAGACGGTTGGCGAGACGTGTTGCCGGTCGTTGTCGAGTTCTACCTACCCGATGCCGAGCCAGCGGAGCTGGAAGCAGGAATACGTAGCCTGACGGGCCTGCCGTGTTGGCCAGCCGCGCACGACGGAAGCCTGAATTCCCTGGCAGCATTGAAGAATCTGACCAGCCAGCTCATCGGTCGCTTCTGTCAGGCAGCCGAGGCGGCCACCCGCGAGGCTTACGGTCGGGCGCCGTTGACGCGCTACGACGCCGACCTCATCGTCCCGCGCGCGAGCCGCGTCGAGTGCGCCCTGCTGAAGGGTGTGACAGCGCACTACGTCATGAACCGCGAGGGTGTCACCGCCATCCACAACCGGCAGCGCGCACTCCTTCTCGAGCTTGTCGAGCAACTAATCGCATCCGACGGTCAGGCACTCGAACCACTCTTCCAGACGGCGTGGGCAGCCGCCGCCGACGACAACGCACGGCTGCGGGTTGCCGTCGACCAAGTCGCCTCGCTGACCGATACTTCGGCGGTGATCTGGCATCGACGAGCCTCACGAGGAGGGTCCTGACGACATGAGCAGCAGCGACCAGCTGACCGACGGCAACGACGACGAGCTCACACAGGGGGTTGCGAGGCCCGCCTCGATTGACGTCGAGTTCGTGAAGCCGCTGGTTCTCCATGCGCTCCGTCGCCAGGTC
>DASRZB010000477.1:0-8852 GCA_035653855.1 Acidothermaceae bacterium
CTCCAACCCGACCAAGCTCATCGAGATCGTCGAAATCGGCAAGCAGCTATTGATCACCCGCGGCGCACTAACGACGTTCTCCATCGCGAATGACATTGCGAAGTTCTTCGCGATCATTCCGGCAATGTTTGCGGCCGTCTACCCCGGTCTCGACAAGCTCAACATTATGCGACTGCACTCACCGCAGTCGGCGATCTTGTCGGCGGTCATCTTCAACGCGCTCATCATCGTCGCGTTGATCCCATTGGCCTTGCGAGGCGTGCGCTACCGCCCGAGTAGCGCGTCCGCGATGTTGCGCCGCAACCTCTACCTCTACGGACTAGGCGGAATCGTGCTGCCGTTCTTCGGCATCAAAGCCATCGACTTGATCATCCAGTTCCTGCCCGGAATCCGGTGAACGACATGTTCAACCATCTTCCCGCGTCGGTTCGCAACCATCTAGCCGCGCTACGCGCGCTACTGGTGCTGACCGTTGTGACCGGACTCGCTTACCCGCTGGTGATCCTGGTCGTTGCCCAGTTGCCCGGACTGAAGAGCCACGCAGACGGCTCCTTGGTCAAGGCCAACGGAACCGTCGTCGGATCGTCGTTGCTCGGGCAGAGCTTTACCGATGACAAGGGCAACCCGATCACGAAGTACTTCCAAACCAGGCCTTCGGACGCCGGCGCGGGGTACGACCCGACCGCCAGTGGCGGCAGCAACCTTGGGCCGGAGAGCATCATCGACACGCTGCCCGACCCGAGCAACAGCAAGGACACGGGTAAGCAGAGCCTGCTGTCGCAGGTATGCGCCCAAAGTGAAGCCGTTGGCCAGCTCGAAGGAGTCGACGGCCAGCGGCCCTACTGCACGAGCGACGGTGTCGGTGCGGTGCTGTCGGTCATCCATGACAGCGGACTGACCGGTCCGATCAAGAGCGTGGTGTCGGTCAACCAAGAGTGCCCGGCGAAGCCCTTCATCGCCACCTACGACGGCGTGGCCGTGACGTGCGCCACCTTCGGTATCGACTACCGCATCGGCAAGATCGTGCTCGTGCATGGGCCGGGCAAGGGCGCCGACAACCCAGTCCCCCCTGACGCTGTCACCCACAGCGGTAGCGGTCTTGATCCCGACATCTCGGTGGCCTACGCGAATCTGCAGGCACCGCGGGTGGCGAAGGCGCGTGGCATCAGCCTCAATCAAGTGCACGCGCTCATCAGCAAGTACACGGTTGGCAGGACGTGGGGCTTCATGGGGAACCCGGGCGTCGACGTCCTGCAGCTCAACCTGGCACTCGACAAGGTTTCCGGAACGACATAACAGAATTAGCCTTTCGGTTGGAGGTGGCGTCGATGGCAGGTGCGCGCGGCACGTTGCGCATCTACCTCGGCGCGGCCCCAGGTGTCGGTAAGACCTTCGCGATGCTCGGCGAGGGCCACCGCAGGTCCCAGCGCGGCACCGACGTGGTCGTCGGATTCGTTGAGACCCATGGGCGGCAGCACACCGCCGAGGCCATAGCAGGCCTCGAGGTCATTCCACGCCGGACCATCAACTACCGCGGCAGCGACTTCACCGAGATGGATGTCGACGCGATCCTCGTTCGGCATCCCAAGGTCGCACTTGTCGACGAGCTGGCTCACACCAATGTGCCCGGCTCGCGCAACGTTAAGCGTTGGCAGGACGTCGAGGAGTTGCTCGCCGCTGGGATCACCGTGCTGTCGACGGTGAACATCCAGCATCTCGAGTCGCTCAACGACGTCGTGGAAAAGATCACCGGCGTGCCGCAACGCGAGACTATTCCCGATGCGATCGTCCGATCTGCCGACCAGGTTGACGTTGTCGACCTCTCACCCGAAGCGTTACGTCGGCGGATGGCGCACGGGAACATCTACGGTCCCGACAAGGTCGACGCCGCGCTCGGGCACTACTTCCGCATTGGCAACCTCACCGCACTGCGCGAGCTCGCACTGTTGTGGGTAGCCGACAAAGTCGACGACGCACTACAGCACTACCGGCACGAGCATCAGATCGCCGAGACGTGGGAGACGCGCGAACGCGTCCTCGTCGCCATCACCGGTGGCCCGGAGGGCGACACGCTGATTCGGCGGGCAGCACGCATCGCAACGCGCAGCGGTGCCGATCTCCTCGCGTTGCACGTTGCGCCCTCCGACGGTCTGACTGGCGCGAGCCCGGCCATGCTCGCCGCTCAGAGGTTGCTCGTTGAGTCGCTCGGAGGCACATATCACCAGGTCGTCGGTGACGACATCTCCGCCACCCTCATCGCCTTCGCCCATGCTGAGAACGTCACGCAACTCGTGCTTGGTGCCTCCCGCCGCTCCCGACTCGGCGCGTTACTTAACAGTGGCGGAATTGGCTCGAACACGATGCGGATGTCGGGGGACCTCGACGTCCACACCGTCATGCATGATCAGGCCGGACGCCGCCACACCGGTCCATCGTTACCTCGCGGCCTCACCGCACGCCGTCGTCTAGCCGGTTCACTGCTCGGCGTAGCACTGCCCGCGCTGCTGACGCTCGTGCTCGTCAACACCCGCAGCAGTTTCAACCTGTCGAGCGACCTGTTGACCTACCTCGTCGCCGTCGTTGCGGTCGCGCTCGTGGGCGGGCTGTACTCGGCGCTCGCGACGGCGGTTATCTCGAGCTTGCTGATCAACTACTACTTCACGCCGCCGCTGTACAAGTGGACGATCGCCGAACACAACAACATCGTTGCCATTGCGGCGTTTATCATCGTTGCCGCAACGGTGAGCCTGGTCGTGGAGTTGGCGGCGCGCCGGACAACCCAAGCTGCGCGAGCGTCTGCCGAGTCAGAGACGCTGGCGACGTTGGCGGGCAGCGTCCTGCGTGGCCGGACCGGTGTGTCTGCGCTATTGGAGCAAGTGCGCGAGACGTTCCAACTCACGTCGGTTACCTTACTCGAGCGCGATTCCCCGAGCGACTCTGCCGAGCGCGTGTGGTCAGTCGTGGCATCTGTGGGCGTACAGCCGTGCACGACGCCCGCAGAGGCCGATACCGAGGTGCCGGTTGGCGAGCGGTTCGTGCTGGCGACATGCGGTCGGCGTCTCGCGGCGTCCGACCTTCGCGTTCTCGGCGCTTTCGCCGCTCAAGCCGTCACCGCCGTCGAGCAGCAACGACTGACTGCAGCGGCCGAGGCCGCCAGGCCGCTCGAAGAGGCTGATCGGATGCGCACGGCACTGCTTAACGCCGTCAGTCACGACCTCCGGACACCGCTCGCCTCAGCCAAGGCGGCGGTCACGGGATTGCGCAGTGCCGACGTGGCATGGACGGATGGCGAACGTGCCGAGTTGCTCGCCACCGCGGATGAATCCCTCGACCGGCTGCACCGGCTCGTCGACAACCTGCTCGACATGAGTCGCATCCAAGCTGGTGCACTGTCGATTCGGCGGCAGCCGGTGGCGCTACACGAAACCGTGCCGATCGCCCTCGACAGTCTCGGGCCGGCGGCTCGCGACATCGAGCTCGACATTCCGGATTCACTTCCTGAGGTCGAGACCGACCCGGCCCTGCTCGAACGGGTCATCGCGAACCTCACGGCGAATGCGCTGCGTTATTCGCCGCCCGGAATACCACCTCGGGTTTCGGCTAGCACTCACGCGGATTCTGTCGAGCTGCGCATTTCCGACCGCGGCCCTGGCATTTCGGAAGACCAACGCGAACGGATGTTCACGCCGTTCCAACGGCTTGGTGACACCGACAACACGACTGGTGTCGGTCTTGGCCTTGCGCTGTCTCTGGGGCTTATGCAGGCATTGGGTCACACGTTGACGCCTGAAGAAACTCCTGGCGGTGGTCTGACGATGGTCCTCGCGATGCGGATCAGCACCTTACCGACCGGCGAAGCCGCATCCGCTGACCCGAATGCGTCGTCTATCCCTGCATCAGCAGTCGACCCCGACATCCTGCCGGTGCCTGAGGGTCGCCGACAGTGACGAGGGTTCTGGTCGTTGACGACGAGCCGCAGATCCTGCGCGCAATGACCATCATGCTCAAGGCTCGGTCCTACGAGGTGGTTGTCGCCACGAATGGCAAGCAGGCTCTCGCGACTGCGGCCCAGTCCTCACCCGACATCGTTGTTCTTGACCTCGGGCTGCCCGACCTCGACGGGCTCGACGTGATTCGCGGGTTACGCGGCTGGAGCAAGGTCCCGATCATTGTCTTGTCGGGGCGCAGCCAGGGCGTCTCCAAGGTTGACGCTCTCGACGCGGGCGCCGATGACTACGTCACGAAGCCGTTCAACGTCGACGAGTTACTTGCGCGTTTGCGAGCCGTTACCCGCCGTGCGCCCACGGGCAGTGAGGAGGTGCGTGCCGTTATCGGCGACGTCAAGGTCGAGCTCCCCGGACGCCGGCTAAGCGCGCGTGTTCCCAACAGCGGGCCGCCCGACGTCCGGCTGACGCCGACAGAGTGGCAGTTGCTCGAGGTGTTGATCAGAAACCCTGGGCGACTAGTCACCCAGCGCGAGATGCTGCGGTCGATCGACCGAGCCGACGTCGGCGACCAGAGCCACTACCTGCGGCAGTTCATGAACCAGCTGCGGCGCAAGCTCGAACCGGACCCTGCGCGGCCGCGCTACCTGATGACCGAGCCTGGCATGGGTTACCGCTTCCAACCGTGAGGCGCGCGTTACCCGCGACTGGTGGCCGGGCTGGGGCCGGATTGCGCGATGCCCGTGGGAAGAGTCGAGTGCGCGGCGAGCGCGGCGATCGCTGCCAGATGTGCAAGTTTCGCGATCTCGGTTGACCGGAATCGCGGGCCGTTCGGCCGGACGGCGAGCAACGCCATGACCGAACCGCCTATCGGTGCGGCAGCCAGCTGGGGGTCGGCGCCCCAATCGTGGGGAAGCCAGGCCGGATCGGCGTCGACAATGCCCGCGGTCGGTAGCGGTAGCCACGGCAGTGCCGACCAGCGAACCCAGGGCGCACCGGCGCTTGCCTGGGTGATGGCGACACCGCTGTTGACCTGGTCGATGATGACCACCCACCTGGCGCGCAAGACAGCGGGCGCGATCCGCGTGATGGCAGCCAGCGCCCGAGATGCCGTCGATCCGAGCCCGTCGACGATGTCGAGCCCGTCCCTTAGCTGGTCGCCTTCGGTGAACGGTTGCCAGGCTTCGATCACGATGGCCGGCACCGTGTTGAGCTTGGCAAGAATCGTGTCCGCCGAGGTGGCGTCCGGAGTTTCGACGAGGACGTCGTCCACCGCTGCAGACGGACCGCGCTCCACGACGTCCACCGCGGTGATATCGCCGCCGGCCTCGCCGATTGCGCTCGCCAGCGCACCGAGGGCGCCAGGCCGATCGGGAAGGCTCACCCGCAGCAGATACAGCATGACTCAGGCTCCCGTCTCCGAGCACACAAGTCTATGGTTGCGCCGAATTGTGTCGGCGCCGCTGCGCGGGCGTGACATTGCTGTTTCGTGGCCGCCGGTTGGCGGTGCTGTCCGCCGGTGCGTGCATGATGGCCGGTGACATGAAAGGTGCGGAGGACACGTGAAATTCTTGCACAACCACGTCGGCTACTCGCATGCCGACGCGAAGCTCGCGTTGCTGCAAACGGACGGCGCGTTCAGTGGCGGGCGTTTCAGCATTTACCGCGTCGGCGTCCCTGAACCGGTGCTGACGGGCGAGCTGCGAAGCCGCGGCGGCGTCATGAAGTGGCGAGACTGGCGCTATTGGGAGGCCGACTTCTCGGCTGTGCAGGATCCCGGGCGATACTTCCTGTCGCTCGATGCTGCCGTTCCACCATTGGTGAGCGCGACGTTCACCGTTGCCCCCAACATCCTCGACGGCCAGGTCGTGTCTGATCTCGTGCATTACCTGAAGTCCGTGCGCTGCACCGGAATCTTCGACATCGCCGACAGCTCGTGTCCGGTGATCGACAGCACCGAGCGGGTCGACGTCCGCGGTGGTTGGTACGACGCTTCAGGCGACACGTCGAAGTACCTGTCGCATCTGTCGTACGCGAACTTCCTGAACCCTCAGCAGATACCGCAGGTCGCCTGGAACCTGATCGAGGCTCGAGCGAGGCTGAACGAGACCGACGTCTGGATGGACGACCGGCTGGTCGACGAAGCGCTGCACGGCGCCGACTTCTTGGTGCGCATGCAGAATCCGGCCGGCTACTTCTACATGACGGTGTTCGATCGATGGAGCAAGGACGTCGACGAGCGAATGATCTGCAGCTACGCAACCCAGGAGGGGCACCGCTTCAACACCTATCAGTCGGGCTACCGGCAAGGTGGGGGGAGCACGATTGCGGCGCTTGCTCGGGCCAGCACATTGCCTCGCGACGGCGACTTCACTCGATCGCGTTATCTCGAGGCGGCAGAGCTTGGATTCGCGCACCTTGAGGAGCACAACACGCAGTACCTCGATGACGGCACCGAAAACATGATCGATGACTACTGCGCGCTGCTGGCGGCCATCGAACTCTTCGCAATCACGGGCAACTCGACATACGGCGATGCCGCGCACCGCCGGGCCGCGAAGATCGTCGAGCGCCAACACGCCGACGGCTGGTTCTGGATGGACGATGCGAAGACCCGCAGCTATGTTCATGCAGCCGAGGCGGGCATGCCGTACGCGGTGTTACTGCGTTACGTCGAGGTATTCGCAGCGACTGGTGCGACATCGCAGTTGGACCCTGCTCGGTCGGCGGTTCGCCGCGGCCTGGCTCACGAGCTTTCCGTGAGCACGATCGGCGACGGCAACCCGTTCGGCTATCCGCGACAGTACGTGCTGGTGCCTGGAGTACAGGATCGCGTGCAGTTCTTCATGGCGCACAAGAACGAGAGCGGCTACTGGTGGCAAGGCGAGAACGCGCGGCTGGGATCGCTGGCGTGCGCTGCCCGCTGGGGTTCACATGTGTTCGCGGACGACGCGCAGTTCAGCGCAGCCCTGTGGCGCTACGCCCAAGCGGCGCTCGACTGGATTTTCGGCTTCAATCCGTTTGGTGCCTGCATGATGCAGGGCCACGGGCACAGCAACCCGCGCTACGACCTCGACAAGTGGAATGCACCTGGCGGTGTCTGCAACGGCATCACGGCTGGCGAGTTCGACGAAGACGACATCGACTTCAAGCAGGCGGAAGAGACCGACCCGTCGCAGTCGTGGCGCTGGACCGAGCAGTGGATCCCACACGGCGCCTGGCTCCTCGCCGCCCTTGCCCACAAGTAGCCGCCAGCGCTCGCGCCCAGCCCAGCCCTCGCCGTCCCGTCCGGCCGTCCTGGTTCGGCCGAGTGAAGGAATTACGTCGTACTTCAACGGAACCCAGCCGACTTCCTTCAGTCGGCGGGAACATGGACGTCCGGACGGCGGGGGTGCGCGTGGTGGTGGCCGCGGGCCGGCGCATCTGGAGTAGGTCCAGAACTTGACTCATTCCAGATCAGTGGCTTAGCTAGGCGATGTGCCCCAGTCGATCGCTGACCCGACGGCGCTGCTGCGTGACTACGGGCTGCGAGTGACCGCGGCCCGCCTCGCTGTGCTGTCGGCGGTCGCCAGCCAGCCACATGCACCGGCGGATGAGATCGCCACCGCGGCGCGCGAGCATCTCGGCGCACTGTCGACCGCCGCGGTCTATGAGGTTCTTAACGCATTCACCGAGGTCGGCCTGGTCCGGCGCGTCGAGCCGGCCGGCTCACCTGCGCGCTACGAGACCCGCACCGCCGACAACCACCACCACGCTGTCTGCCGGCGATGCGGCGCAGTGCGCGATATCGACTGTGCCGTCGGCCTCGCGCCCTGCCTCGAGCCGAGCAACGCCATCGGGTTCGTCATCGAGCAAGCAGAGGTGACGTGGTGGGGAATCTGCGTCAACTGCAACGACAGCACGACCTCCTAACTGCCGCCACCGATTTCGGAAGGATCCTCAATGTCTGACCAGCACCCTGATGCCGTGGTCCGTGAGATGAACGAGCCGGAGGATGCGGAACGGCAGTGCCCGGTGGCGTCACAGCGCCGCGCGTACCCCTCCGAGGGAGGGAGCAACCGTGACTGGTGGCCCAACCAACTGAACTTGAAGATCCTCCGCAAGCACTCCGACGTCGCCAATCCGATGGACGCCGACTTCGACTACGCCGCCGCGTTCAAGACCGTCGACCTAGCCGCTTTGCGCGCCGACATCGAGCAGGTCATGACGACCTCGCAGGATTGGTGGCCCGCCGACTTCGGCCACTACGGGCCGTTCTTCATCCGGATGGCGTGGCACGGCGCCGGCACGTACCGCACCCACGACGGCCGGGGTGGCGCCGGAGCTGGCATGCAGCGCTTCGCCCCGCTGAACAGCTGGCCCGACAACGGCAACCTCGATAAGGCTCGCCGGCTGCTCTGGCCGGTGAAGAAGAAGTACGGCCGCGCGCTCTCCTGGGCGGACCTGATGGTCTTCGCCGGCAACTGCGCACTTGAGTCGATGGGTTTCAAGACGTTCGGCTTCGGCGGCGGCCGCGCCGACGTCTGGGAGCCTGACGAGGACGTGTACTGGGGGCCGGAGGAGACCTGGCTCGGCGATGACCGCTACACCGGTGACCGTGAACTCGAGACCCCGCTGGCCGCCGTCCAGATGGGGTTGATCTACGTGAACCCCGAGGGCCCGAACGCGCATCCCGATCCGATGGCGTCGGCCCGCGACATCCGCGAGACGTTTCAGCGCATGGCAATGAACGACGAGGAGACCGTCGCGTTGATCGCCGGCGGCCACACGTTCGGCAAGACTCACGGCGCGGCCGACCCCGGCCAGTACGTCGGGCCGGAGCCGGAGGGTGCGCCGCTCGAAGAAATGGGCCTCGGCTGGAAGCAGAGCTACGGCAGCGGGAAGGGGCGCGACGCGATCACCAGTGGA
>DASRZB010000478.1:0-12877 GCA_035653855.1 Acidothermaceae bacterium
CGCGTCGTTGTACTCGGCGACAGCTCGCTGCGGGCAGTGCAGGCCTTGATCCGCTGGGATCCGGTCGGTCACGCCGAGCGCGAACTTGCCGAGCGCGAAGCCCTCGGATTCCCGCCGGCGGTGACGATCGCCGAGGTGCTAGGCGAAGCTGATGCCGTCGATGAACTGATCGCCGCGACGACGGTGCCGCCCGACGCGCAGGTACTTGGTCCGGTGCCCGTACCAACGGACCGCGCCGCGCCGGCAGCTCCGGCCGACGTCCGGGCGCTGATCCGGGTGCCGCGGTCGGCCGGCGCCGACCTCGCCGCCGCTCTGCACGATGCGCAGGGCGTCCGCAGCGCTCGCAAGGCGCCCGTCGTCCGCGTCCGCATCGATCCAGTCGACCTTGGCTAGCGCGATCCATCGGTAGAATCGAATCAAGCTCGCATCCGCTGCAGTGTGGTTAGCCGCCGCCTTTAGTCGTGAGGAGTTCGTGTGGCCGTTCAGCCGATCCGCCTCTTCGGCGATCCCGTCTTGCGCACGCCGGCTGAACCGGTCATCACGTTCGACAAGGAATTGCGCAACCTCGTGCGCGACCTGACTGACACCATGCGCGATGCCCCTGGCGTCGGCCTGGCTGCGCCGCAGATCGGTGTCGGGCTGCGGGTCTTTACCTACTACGTCGACGACGAGTTCGGGCATTTGATCAACCCGTCGCTGGATCTGTCTGAAGAGCAGCAGGACGGCGACGAGGGTTGCCTTTCATTCCCGGGGCTGGTGTATCCGTGTAAGCGATCACTTTTTGCCGTGGCCAAGGGCTTCAACGAGTTTGGCGAACCGATCGTGATCGAAGGCACTGACCTGCTGGCGCGCTGTGTGCAGCATGAAACCGACCACCTTGACGGGGTGTTGTTCATCGACCGGCTCGAGGTCGAACAACGCAAGTTCGCGATGCGGGCCGTCCGTGAGGCCGACTGGGCCGGCGATCCGGTCCGGGTCAAGGTCTCACCCCATGCGACGCACGGCTTGGCGCTGTAGCGAGCGTGACCCGCCGTCCCGGTGGCATCACCACCGAAGTGACGGGCTGACGCGATGCGCATCCTGTTCGCCGGAACGCCGGCGGTTGCGTTGCCGGCCCTCGAGACGTTGTTGGCCTCGCCGCACGACGTGCTCGCGGTCATTACGAGGCCGGACGCCATGGCCGGGCGTGGTCGAGTAGCCACCAGCAGTCCGGTGGGCCACCGTGCGCGCGAGGCAGGCGTCGAGGTGCTGACGCCGGCCAAGCCCGCTGATCCGCAGTTCCAAGAGCGGCTGCGCGCGCTTGCGCCCGACTGCATCGCCATCGTCGCCTACGGCGCGCTGGTTCCGGCGTCCGCGCTGGAAATTCCTCGTCTCGGCTGGGTCAACCTGCACTTCTCGCTGCTGCCGGCCTGGCGTGGGGCCGCGCCGGTCCAGCACGCGATCCTGCACGGTGACGACATCACCGGCGCGACGACGTTTGAGCTCGAGGCCGGGCTCGACACCGGCCCGGTTCTTGGCGTGCTGACAGAAGAGATCCGGCCACGCGATACCGCGGGCGAACTTCTCGGTCGGCTGTCGGTTGCCGGTGCCGGGCTGCTCGCGGCAACACTTGACGGGCTCGCTGACGGAACACTGGAGGCGGTGCCACAACGCCCGGACGGCGTGAGCCTGGCGCCGAAGATCACGCCGGCCGATGCGCACCTCGACTGGACCGCGCCGGCGATGCACGTCGACCGGTTGATCCGCGCGTGCACGCCCGCACCCGGAGCCTGGACGACGTTTCGTGGTCGGCGACTCAAGCTCGGTCCGGCGCTGCCCGCCCTCACCGGCCCTACTCCTGCGCTCGCCGCCGGGGCCGTCGTCGTCGTGCGCGACGGTCTCGAGGCGGTGCTCGTCGGCACCGCCACGACGCCGGTCATGTTGTCGACGGTCCAGCCCGAGGGCAAGGCTGCGATGGCTGCCGTCGCGTGGGCCCGCGGCGCCCGGCTGCTGCCCGCCGAGCGGTTCTCCTGATGGCCACCCCGCCTACTGCGGCGCGGCCACCGCGCGTGCCGCGGGTACCTGCCGACCCGGTCCGCGTGGTCGCGCTCGACGCGCTGCGTACCGTGCGCGAGCAAGACGCCTACGCCAACCTGGTGCTGCCGGGGCTGCTTGCCAGTCGTCGGCTCGAGGCGCGCGATGCGGCGTTCGCGACGGAACTGGTCTACGGCACGTTGCGGGCATTGGGCACATACGACGCGATCCTCGGTGACCTTGTCGATCGCCCGCTCGACGCGCTCGATCCGCTGGTCCTCGACGTCCTTCGCCTCGGTACGCATCAGCTGCTAGCGACCCGAATCGGTGACCACGCCGCCGTCGATGAGTCAGTGAAGCTGGTGCGCGACAAGGTTGGCCACGGGCCGACCGGTCTGGTCAATGCGGTACTGCGCAAGGTGGCCGCGCGCGATTTGGCAGGCTGGTGCACAGCGATCTCGCCACGCTTTGACATCGACCCGATCGGAAACCTCTCGCTCACCCACAGCCATCCACGCTGGATCGTCGAAGGATTCCGCGACGCGCTCGGCGGTGATCTCGACGAGACGATGGCGCTGCTTGCCGCCGACAACGTGCGGCCGGCGGTCACGCTCGTCGCCCGGCCAGGCCGTTGTGAGGTCGACGAATTGGTCGCCCTCGGTGCCCGACCAGGTCGGTGGGCACCGACGGCGGCGATCCTCGACGGCGGGGCTCCCACCGCCCTTGCCGCCGTTCGCGAGGGGCGCGCCGGCGTGCAGGACGAAGGCAGTCAGTTGGTTGCGCTCGCACTTGCCGCGGCGCCGATCGACGGCAGCGATCTGCGCTGGCTCGACATGTGCGCTGGCCCGGGGGGCAAAGCGGCCTTGCTGGGCGGCCTGGCCGCTGGGCGTGGTGCGCGGCTGCTCGCCGTCGAACGTCAACCTCATCGCGCGCGACTGGTCAGCCACGCGGTCGCCGATACCGCTGACGTGGCGGTCGCCGATGGCCTCGCGCCGCCATGGGCGCCCGCATCCTTTGATCGGGTTCTGGTCGACGTCCCGTGTTCTGGGCTCGGTGCTTTGCGCCGCCGGCCCGAGGCTCGCTGGCGGCGCACGCTCGCTGACGTCGAGGCGTTACGGCCCCAGCAGATTGCGCTGTTGCGGTCGGCTCTTGGTGCCGTTCGGACCGGTGGGCTCGTCGCTTACGTCACTTGCTCGCCCCATCTGCGCGAGACCAGGTCGGTCGTCGACGAGGCGGTCGACGGCCGACCCGGCACAGCCGTCGAGCGCATCGACGTCCGGCCCTACTTGCCCGGAGTCGAACTGCTCGGCGATGGTCCCGACGTGCAGTTGTGGCCGCACCGCCACGGCACCGATGCGATGTACATCGCGCTGTTGCGCCGCCGGTGGGTCTAAGGGGTTCGCCCTAGACTCGCAGCCATGGCTGTGCAGATCGCGCCGAGCATCCTGTCTGCGGATTTCGCGCGACTGGCCGATGAGGCGGCGGCGGTGGCCGGCGTCGCCGACTGGCTGCACGTCGACGTCATGGACAACCACTTCGTGCCGAATCTGACGTTGGGTGCGCCGGTTGTTGCGGCGCTGCACAAGGCGACCACGCTGCCCCTCGACTGCCACCTGATGATCGACGACCCTGACCGCTGGGCGGCGACATACGCCGAGGTCGGCGCAGGCAACGTGACGTTCCACGCCGAGGCCGCTGCCGACGTCGTCCAGACGGCTCGCTCGATCAGGGCCGCCGGCGCGCGAGCTGGTCTGGCCGTGAAGCCGGGCACCGACGTCGAGAGCTACCTCGACGTGCTCGGCGAGTTCGACATGCTGCTGGTCATGACGGTCGAGCCCGGGTTTGGCGGGCAGGAGTTCCTCGCCGCGATGATGCCCAAGGTGGCCCGCGTCCGAAAGTACCTGCGAGACACCGGCCTGCCGCTGTGGATTCAGGTCGACGGCGGCGTCACGGAGGCGACGATTGAGGAGTGCGCGCGGGCAGGGGCCGACGTTTTCGTGGCCGGGTCCGCGGTCTACGGCGCCGACGACCCGGCCGCGGCCGTGTCGGCGCTGCGCCATCGGGCCGCTGTCTTTGCTGCAGAAGCGCAGGGATCGGGCCGATGACGCTGGTGAGACAGACGCTGGTGAGACAGACGCTGCGGTGAACAAGGTTGCGGGCTGAAGGGCGAAAGGCAGGGGCGTGGACGCGTCAGGTCCTGAACGGGGCACGATCCTGATCGTCGACGACGACGCGGACATCGTCCGCTTCGTGGAGATGAACCTGCGCCTCGAGGGCTACCGAGTGCTCATTGCTCGCGACGGTCTCGAGGCGCTGGACATGGTTGCCGCCGAGGTGCCCGACCTGGTGTTGCTCGACGTGATGCTCCCCGGCGTTGATGGGGTCGAGGTGACCCGCCGGTTGCGTGCGGATAGCCGCACGTCGACGCTGCCGGTCATCATGCTGACGGCGAAAACGATGACCGCCGACCGGGTGCTCGGCCTGACGACGGGTGCTGACGACTACATCATCAAGCCGTTCGACACTCTCGAGCTTGTGGCCAGGGTGAAGTCCACGTTGCGGCGCAACGCCGAAGCGCGTGCAGTGTCGCCCCTGACGAGCCTGCCGGGAAACGTCAGGATCGAGGACGAGATCGCCAGTCGAGTAAATAGCGGCAGCCCGTTCGCCGTCGCCTACCTCGATCTCGACAACTTCAAGGCATTCAACGACGCACACGGATTTCTGCGCGGCGACCAGGTGATTCTGCTGCTCGCGACCGCGTTGCGGCGGGCAGTCGTCGGCGCCCAACCTCCGGCGTTCATCGGGCACGTCGGGGGAGACGACTTCGTGCTGGTGTGCCGTCCTGAACAGGTCGAAGACCTGAGCTTCGCTGCGGTCGAGTACTTCGACCAGAAGTCGCCGTCGTTGCACGACCCCGCCGACGTTGCGCGTGGCTACCTCGAGGTCGTCGACCGCAAAGGCGTCATGCGCGACTACCCGCTGGTTTCGGTGTCCGTCGGCATCGCTACGAGCGAGCGTCGCCGATTCGGCGACTACCGCGAGGTCGTTATCGTCGCGACCGAAATGAAGGGCGTGGCGAAGGGCGAGATCGGCTCGGCGATCGCCGTCGACCGTCGCGCCGTCTGACCCCCAAGCCTGCCGCGACGACGGGCGGGCTAGCGGCGTGCCAAACTGGTGGCGTACAGCAACGTGCGCTCCGGGGTCGGTGTAATTCCGAACCGGCGGTGATAGTCCGCGACCCGACCGAGAACCTGTCGATCTGCAGGTAATTGGTCGGTTGACCCGGTGGAACTCCGGGACCGACGGTGAAAGTCCGGATGGGAGGCGGCGCGCGGGCGGTTCGCGTCGCGTGCGCGGCCCCGTTCGCCGACGTCTTCACTCGCCCAGGGGTGTTCAACGGGTGAGGAGACGCAAGTGAGCGCAACGGCAGCTGTGGTGGGTGTCACAGCCATGCGCCGAGCGATCGCGCTTGCCGAACTGGGCCTCGGCTCGAGCAGTCCCAACCCGATTGTCGGTTGCGTCGTCGTCGGACCTGACGGCTCGGTCGTCGGCGAGGGCTATCACGCCCGTGCAGGTGAGCCGCATGCCGAAGTCATTGCTTTGGGGGACGCCGGGAGGCGGGCGTTTGGCGCGACAGCCTTCGTCACGTTGGAGCCCTGCCGCCACACCGGTCGAACGCCGCCTTGCACCCAGGCCCTCATCGAAGCAGGCGTATCGCGGGTCGTGTTCGCCGTTGCCGACCCCGACCCGGTGGCCGGGCACGGCGCCGACGACCTGCGCGCCGCCGGCATCGTCGTCGAGGAAGGCCTGCTCGGCGACGAAGCGGCCCGATCGAATGCGGCTTGGCTGCATCACGCCCGGACCGGGCGACCGTTCGTGACGTGGAAGTACGCGGCCACCCTTGACGGCCGCGTTGCCGCGGCCGACGGCACCAGCCGCTGGATCACCGGCGAGGCTGCGCGCCACGATGTCCACCTGCTACGGGCGCGCAGCGACGCGATCGTCGTCGGAACAGGAACTGTGCTGGCCGACGATCCGCGCCTCGACGTCCGGCTGCCGAGCGCCCCGAGCGCCAACCGTCCGCTTCGGGTAGTGGTCGGACGTCGAGAGGTGCCGTCAGCGTCCAAAGTGCTCGACGACGCGGCGCCCACTGTGTTATTGACCGAGCACGACCCGAAGTTGGTGCTTGCCAACCTCAGCGACCGAGGCGTCGTCAGCGTGTTGCTCGAGGGCGGCCCAACGCTGGCTGGCGCGTTCGTCGCCGCCGGCATGGTGGACCGTGTCATTGCGTATCTGGCGCCGGCCTTGCTCGGTGCGGGTCCTGCCGCGCTGGGCGACGCGGGAATCGAAACGCTCCGCGCCGCCTTGAGATTGCGCGTCGATGCAGTCGATCTGATCGGTGCCGACATCCGGATCATCGCGACGCCAAGACCGACACCAACCAAAGGGGAGTAGTCGTGTTCACCGGGATTGTCGAAGAACTCGGCGCGATCGTGGCCGTGGACGAGACCGCGGTCGGTAGCGAGCGTGCGGTCCGCGTGACCATCGACGGCCCGCTGGTGAGTTCGGACGTTGCCGTCGGCGACTCGATTGCGGTTTCCGGTGTGTGCTTGACGGTTGTCGATGCCACGTCGGGACGCTTCACCGCAGACGTGATGCTCGAGACGCTTACCCGCTCGACTCTGCGCGACGCTGGCGTTGGCACATCGGTCAACCTGGAGCGCACGGTCACGCTGCAAACGCGGTTGGGCGGCCATCTCGTGCAGGGTCACGTCGACGGCACCGGAACGGTGATCCACCGCGAGCACACGCCCGAGTGGGACGTCGTGGAGTTCGCGTTGCCGGCTGAGTTGGCGCGATATGTCGTCGCGAAGGGCTCGATCGCCGTCGACGGTGTCTCCCTGACGATCGCTGCAGTCGGTGCCGAATCGTTTTCTGTCAGCCTGATCCCGACGACGCTGCAGCGCACGACGCTGGGAGCCAAAGCCATTGGCGCCGCCGTCAATCTCGAGGTCGACGTGATGGCGAAATACGCCGAGCGGCTCCTGGGGTTCGCGACAGTAGAGGCGCACTCGTGAGCGCGATCAACTGGCTGTACACAGCGCAGTGGCATATCGGCAGCCACGCGATCTACTACCGCGAGATCTTCGGCAACCTGTTCGGGCTCGCATCCGCGATCGGCGGCATGCGGCGCCGGGTCTGGGCGTGGCCAGTCGGCATCGTGGGCAACGTGATGCTCTTCACCGTCTTCCTCGGCAGCTGGACCTCGCACTCCCACCAAGCGCCACTGATCGGGCAGGCCGGGCGTCAGGTGTTCTTCGTCATTACCAGCATCTATGGGTGGTATCGCTGGGCGCACGCGCAGGCCAACTCGGGAGACGCCGCGGTGACACCGCGATGGGCGACCCGACGAGAGCGCATGATCCTGTTTTCCTCGGCCGCCGTGGCGCTTGTCGTGTGCGACATCGCGTTCCATCTGATCGGCGAGGGCTTCCCAGTGCAGTGGTGGTATTACCTCGCCGACTCCTGGATCTTCGTCGGCTCGATCGTTGCGACCTATGCGATGGCCCGTGGCTGGACCGACTTCTGGTTGTGCTGGATCGCGGTCGATGTCGTCGGCGTGCCTGAGTTGCTGCACTTCCACTATTACCCGTCGGCCGCGTTGTACGCGATTTACGCCGGCTTCGTGATCTGGGGATTCTTCGTATGGCGACAACTGCAACGGACCGCGCCGACCTCTCGCGGACTCACACCCTTGCCCCAGGAGGCGACCGGATGACGTTCGACACCATCGAGCGTGCGATCGAAGAGATTGCTGCCGGGCGCGCCGTTGTCGTGGTCGACGACGAAGACCGGGAGAACGAAGGCGACCTCATCGCCGCGGCGTCCAAAGTGACACCTGAACTCGTGGCGTTCATGGTGCGATACACCAGTGGCGTGCTGTGTGTGCCAATGAAGAGCGCAACGCTCGACCGGCTGAGCCTCCCCCCCATGACGGCACGCAATGAAGATGCGAAGCAGACGGCGTACACGGTTTCGGTCGACGCGCGGCGCGGAGTGACGACCGGAATCTCCGCGGCAGATCGGGCACACACCATTCGGGTCCTCGCCGATTCGGCCACGGAACCGTATGAACTGACCCGCCCGGGCCACGTCTTCCCGTTGCGCTCAGTCGAGGGTGGCGTGTTGCGACGAGCCGGCCACACCGAAGCAGCAGTCGATCTCGCGGTGCTGGCAGGGATGACACCGGCCGGTGTCATCAGCGAAGTCGTCAACGACGACGGTTCGATGGCTCGGCTGCCGAGGCTGTTGGAGTTCGCCGCCGAGCACGGTCTTGCGATCGTGTCCATCGAGGACCTTGTCGCCTACCGGCGGCGGCACGAGACCACGGTCGAGCGCATCGCCGAGGCCCGGTTGCCTACCTTCCACGGGGAATGGCGAGCGGTCGGGTATCGCAGCCTGCTCGAGGGCGCCGAGATGATCGCACTCGTGATGGGTGCGGTCGGCGGGTCCGACGACGGCGAGAACGTTCTCGTGCGTGCGCACTCCGAGTGCCTGACCGGTGATGTGTTCGGCTCGTTGCGCTGCGATTGCGGTCCGCAGTTGGATGCCGCGATGTCGGCGATCGCTGCAGAAGGCAGAGGCGTCGTCTTGTACATCCGCGGTCACGAAGGGCGTGGCATCGGGCTCATGCGCAAGCTGCATGCGTACGAGCTGCAGGACAGCGGGGCTGACACCATAGATGCGAACCTTGAACTCGGCCTGCCCGCAGATGCGCGCGACTACGGCACCGGCGCGCAGATCCTGGTCGACCTCGGTGTGCGATCGATGCGCCTGCTGTCGAACAACCCGGCCAAGCGCGTCGGTCTCGAGGGTTGGGGTCTGCGGGTGGTCGGCCGGGTCCCGTTGCCCACGCATGCCAACCCTGACAACATGCGGTACTTGCTGACCAAGCGAGACCGGATGGGGCACGACCTGTTGTTGCCGGGGCTCCCCGAGTTGCGGCCTGATGACGGGCTGGTTCCTGACGATCAGCCCGGCGCGCTGTCATGACGGGTACCGGGCGGCCGGACCTAGATGTTGTTGCTGCAACCGGCTTGAGCTTGGGCATCGTGGCGGCCCGCTGGAACGGCGACGTCGTCGAGGCCCTGCTCGAACGGGCACTTGAGGCGGCTCGTACTTCCGGTGTCGCCAACCCCACCGTCGTCCGGGTTGCCGGTGCGTTGGAGTTGGCAGTGGTTGCCCAGCAGCTTGCGGTCGACCACGATGCAGTCGTGTGCCTGGGTGCCGTCATCAAGGGTGGCACGCCGCACTTCGACTATGTCTGCGACGCGGTGACCGCGGGGCTCACTCGTATTGCGCTGGACGCCGCGACCCCGATCGGCAACGGTGTGTTGACCTGTGACAACCTTGCGCAGGCTCTGGAGCGCTGCGGCTTGCCCGACAGCGCACAGGACAAGGGATGGGAGGCGACGGTGGCCGCGCTGGATTCCGCGCTCGTGTTGCGCGAGCTGCGACATCGAAAGGCTTCCGTCGGTCCAGGATTTAGCGGGCCGACGGCCAGCTGAGCCGCGCCGTCCCCGATCCGAGAGGCAACCATCGTGCTGTCCCTAGTTCTGCCCAAGGGCTCGCTCGAAGCCGCCACGCTTGAGTTGTTCGAAGCCGCCGATTTGCGGGTGAGCCGCGGGTCGGACCGCGACTATCACGCGTCCATAGACGACCCCCGGATTGACACCGTGCGGTTCCTGCGCCCGCAGGAGATCCCGACGTACGTCGAGCAAGGTCTGTTCGACCTCGGTATCACCGGACGTGACTGGATCACCGAGACCGACGCCGACGTCGTGTCGGTGGGTGAACTTGAGTATTCGAAGGCAACGAACAATCCGGTGCGGATCGTTCTCGCGGTGGTCAAGGAGCACGCGGCGAGCCGGGGGAGCGAGTTGCCCGACGGCGTCCGTGTCTCGACAGAATTCCCGCAGCTGACCAAGCGCTACTTCGAGAGCATCGGAGTGAAGGCCAAGATCGTGCCAAGCTACGGCGCGACCGAGGCGAAGGTGCCCGACATCGTCGACGCCATCGTCGATCTCACCGAGACCGGCACCAGCCTGCGCAAGCACGGCTTGAAAATCATCGACACGTTGCTGACGTCGCGCACCGAGCTCATCACGAACGCTGCGGCGTACGTCGATGTCGAGAAGCGGGCCGCGATGGACGACGTGATGTTGCTGTTGCGCGGTGCGGTGCGGGCACGTGGCAACGTCCTCATCAAGCTCAATGTTGACGACACGCAGTTGGCCGCGGTGTTGGCCGTGCTGCCGTCGATGGGTTCGCCGACGGTGACGGCTTTGGCGTCTGGTGACATGCACGCGGTCGAGTCTGTGGTGCCGAAGCGCGGCGTGAACACGTTGATACCGACACTGAAGGCCGCCGGTGCGCGCGACATCCTCGAGATTGCGATCTCGAAGATCGTCGAGTGATCAGTACTGCGGCGTACGGGCGTCGCGGTCGGAGCGCCGCAGTCGCGGGATGACCCCAGTAAGGCCGAGTGTGAGCCCGATTGCTAGACCGATCAGCGGAAGCGCGATCTCGCTAGCGATGCTGAGCTTCCAGACATTCATGATCTGCAGGTCGATCGTCAAGAACCCGCCGAAGATCAGGCCGCTGACGGCGCCGAGTACCGGCCGCCCGCGCCGCCTCACGGCAACGCCTTTGCGATGCCGGCGAAGACGATGCCGATCGCGCCGATGATGGTGCCGACGACGGCGACGATGCCGACTGGCGACGAGAGGATCGACCCGGTGAAACGCAAGTCCATCGAGCCGGCGCAGGTGCCCTCGTCGCTGCTGTTGTAGCCCGTCATGTGGTACGTGCCCGGGGGCACCAGCTTCAACGCCGAGGGGATCTTTGCGACCCCGGACTTGGAGACCTTGTTCGACGCATTCTTCGACGGCCCCCACGTCTTGGCCGTGACGCTGATGAGCCCGAGATGGATCACGATGTCGCCCTGGTTGTCGTGGAGTGCGGTCGGGACACTGCCCTCCCAGTGCACGTCGCCCTCGCGCAGCATCGTGACCTTGGCGTCGTTGGCGTTCACCGAGACCGTCTTGCCGGCGTCTGAGCCAGTGCCGACGATCGTCGCCGACCCAGCGCAGTTGGTGGTGTTGGTCGTGAACGTCGCGGCCGCAGGGCCGGCCATGGCGAGCAAGCTGCCGCCGCCCAGGGCGGCCACCGCTACCAGCCGGAGCGCCCATCGACGGCTGCCGCGCAGTCGCGACGGCTGCATGGCTGGAGCGCGAGATGGGCGAATACGGGTCAACCGCATGCGTGACGAAACCACGCCGCGGCGTCGGTGTTGAATAGTCAATTCTGACGACCTGGATTGCCTGGTAGTCTCTTAGGGCGACCGGTGCCGCGCTCACGCGTGGTATCCGCAAGTGGAGGCTTCCTCCCACCTCTTCGACGTCCGCGTCGATGAGGTTCGGTCGGCCGCCGCGGCCCAGTGCTGCGGTATGCGGCGACGCGTGCACCTCGGTGCAGGCGTCGCCTGGCCTTGCCGTAGGAGCCCTGCATGCGACGTCGTGCGGGGCTTTTTGCGTGTCTGGGCGAGCAAGCCAAGGCGCGCGTACCGCCGGCGGATCGTTCTTATCCAACCCAGTAGGAGGTCCCATCAGCGTCGAGCCCCGCATCAACGACCGGATCCGTGTTCCTGAGGTTCGGCTCGTCGGTCCAAACGGCGAGCAGGTCGGCATCGTCCGTATTGAAGACGCTCTTCGTCTAGCCGAGGAAGCAGATCTCGACCTCGTCGAGGTCGCCCCCATGGCGAGGCCGCCCGTGGCCAAGCTCATGGACTACGGCAAGTTCAAGTACGAGTCCGCGGTGAAAGCCCGCGAGGCCCGCAAGAACCAGGCGCAGACCGTCATCAAGGAGATGAAGCTCCGACCGAAGATCGACGTGCACGACTACGAGACCAAGAAAGGTCACGTCGTGCGCTTCCTCAGGGAAGGCGACAAGGTCAAGATCACCATCATGTTCCGTGGTCGCGAGCAATCGCGTCCGGAGATGGGCGCCCGGCTGCTCCAGCGGCTCGCCGAAGATGTGGTCGACCTCGGGTTCGTCGAATCGGCACCCAAGCTCGACGGCAGAAACATGATCATGGTGTTGGGCCCGCATAAGAAGAAGGCCGACTTCAGGGCGGAGCGGGCTGCCGGGCGCGCGCACGATGACCACGATCTTGCGCACGCGTTGCTGACCGACCATGCCCCCTCGCCGGCGGCACCCCCACCGGCAAGAGCAGCCGTACCGCGGCCTGCCGCAGCAGCAGCACCGGAGGTCGAGCAGCCGGTGTCAGACGCGCCGCTGGTCGAAGAAGCCACAGTTGTCGACGCAGCCACGCCACCGCCTACGAAGACGGCGGCGAAGGCAGCAGCACCCAAGGTGCCGACGCCTCGCGCACCGGCGAAGGCGCCAGCGAAGGCAGCCGCCCCGAAGGCGCCGCCGAAGCCGAGAGCGCCGGCTGCGAAGAAGGTCAGCCAGCCGGCGGACGGCGCCGAGACGCCCGCGTGATCGTCCAGCTACACCGCACGGTTCCATCGCACCGCTAGCCCGCACTGCACAGCAGAGCTGCACTGCTTCCACAGCAGAGCTGCCGACATGAAGGAGACGACGGCGACCATGCCGAAGAACAAGACCCATAGCGGCGCCAAGAAGCGATTTTGGATCAGCGGCTCGGGCAAGCTCATGCGCCGCCGTGCGCATCGCAACCACTACCTCGAGCACAAGCCGTCGACTCTGACGCGTCGGCTGAATAACGAGGTGGTGGCCTCGGCACCTGACACCAAGCGCGCCAAGAAGCTGCTCGGTCTGT
>DASRZB010000479.1:0-3308 GCA_035653855.1 Acidothermaceae bacterium
CGACGCACGACCCGGATGACGAGTGCGACCACCGAAACATTCTGTTGGACGAGGTGAAACTAGCCCGCGCCCTCCTCGCCGAGCCAGTCGCATGAGCGACGACCACGTGACCTACGCTCCGCACGTCTGTCAGAAGTGCCTTGACGAAGACCCGCCGAACTACAACGGCGTGCTCGTGTTCTCCAACCAGCCGCAGCCGGTCCTGTGCCGCTACCACAAGACGCCGCTAGTCCCGGTGCTTCAGCGCGCCCCACGACAGGACAAGCAGCCTCCAGCCTTGCAATCAGCTCCCTGAAGCCGTTGCGTTTACTGCCGTAGAGGGTCGTGTTGACAGGACGGGTTACATGACCCATATTGTCAACGAGACGGCGAGGGGCTGATTACCTCCCGGTTCCCTCGCCGCTCCCTCCCCCACAAGGAGTTGCATGAGTAAGCGACCAGGCTTCCATGTCCCCGATGCACACAAGCGTCACCCCCGGCGACAGGCGCGACGTGACCGCGCCGCCGAGCGCGCTGCGCTGCACGTCTGCGGGCCGACCTGTAAGGCGTTTCGGAAGCTCGCGGCATGACAGCATTTTCCGTCGCCGATGCCGTCGATCGCTACGTCGAGAGTCAGGAGACTCCGCGCGTCCCCGATGGTACATGGCATCCCAGCGCCATCTTCGGCTGTCTCAGGCAGGCGACCTACGCCGCCCGCGGCACGCCGGAGTCCGATCCGAAACAGCCGCGAGACAAGCGCATCCTGCGCGTCGGCCACATGTTCCACGAGTTCGTCCAGCGGGCGATCTGGGCATACCCCGACGTAACCGCGTACTGCGAGCTTCACATCGCCATCCCGCCGTTGAAGGTGACCGGCAGCCTCGACGTGCTCGTGGAGTTCGACGACGGGCGCTGGGAACTCATCGAACTGAAGACGATCAACAGCAAGGCGTTCGCCTACCGCGACCTCCCGAAAGAGGACCACGTCAAGCAGGTGAGCGCCTACATGGCCGCCCTGCGAGAGTTCGGCGCGGAGAACGACTACATCGAACCATTGCATGACCGGCTGCAACGCGCGAGGATCGTCTACATCAGCAAGGATGACCTGCGGATCGAGGAGTTCACGGTCATTCACTCCGAAGCACGGGAGGTGGAGATCGCGGAACGTGTCGCTGTCCTGGAGTCCCATCGTGCTGCCGGCACACTCCCCGACAGGCTACCTGACACGGTCGATAGCAAGACTGGCAAGCCGCGACATGACTGGCGCTGCGGCTATTGCGTCTACGCAACGACATGCTGGGAGGGCGCTGCATGAAACGACAAAAGACCGACGCTGTCTGGGTGCCCATCTCTTGGTCGGTGGCCGCCGAGGACGTGGAACGTCTCCAGTCCCAGATCTTGGCTAGCTGGTTCATCTACGGAGAAGTGCATCTGACAAATGCGGATGGCGGAACTCTCCTTGATCCTCCCGGTATTACCTACCGCCGCACCGGCAAGGAATGGACGGTCGGTGAACATGTCTGAATACTGCTCGAAGCACGCGAGGTCGGCTGCCGATCTCATCTGGGCGCGCTACCCGATCGGCGATGGCGTCGTATGGTGCGCCAAGGGCCATTACGTCCGGCGCAGGCGACGCTCGCTCGTGCTGCCGATCCTCGTCGGGCTCATCCTTGCGATCACCCTCGTGCTCACCTTCATCGGCAGCGCCAGTGCCAACACCGGGCGCCGACGTGACCCCTACCAACTCGCGTTCGTCATGGAGACAGTATGAGCAAGGTTTACCTCGTCACGGTCGGCGACTACAGCGACATGGAAGTGGTGCAGGCCGCGTTCACCCGGCGTGAAGATGCCGAGGCCATCGAGGGCGGCGATGTCATTGAGGCCGAGGTCTACGACGCGCTACCGCAACGCAAGACGTGGTACTGCATCCAGCGGCTCGGGCTTCAACCCGTCGCGCGATGGACGGTTGTCAAGTGGCCGTGGGAGAGCCTCTACTTCGAGCACCAGAAGCATGAGGGATGGAACTACAGCAAGTGGTCGAACGGCGAAAGAGCGTGGGGCACTGACCAAGCTGCCGTAGAGAAAACATGGAAAGAACAGCACGCCGCACAAGAAGCCTTGGAGGCTGGCCTGTGAGCACCACCGATCTGTCAAAGCCCTTCGCGCCCGATCAAGTCCAGTGGCGTGCCGGCAAGGTCAACCAGGCTCGCGACCGCTCCCTCGCGATGGCCTACGTCGATGCTCGCGCCGTCATGGCGCGGCTTGACGAGGCGTTCAACCCCGAGGGCTGGCAGGACAGCTACTACGTGGTCGACACCGAGCGCCGGGCCGTCCAGTGCACGATCAGCGCCCTGTACCCGAACCCGTTCTGGGATCCGACCACAGACGTACCGCCGACCTTCAGCATGGTCAGTCATGCCGATGTCGGCTACCCGAACGGTGCGACCGACGATGAGCCGCTGAAGTCGGCGTACTCTGACTCGTTCAAGCGTGCTGCCGTCAAGTTCGGCATCGGGCGCGACCTGTACGAGATCGAGCCGATGTGGCTCCCGTACGACGCCGAGACGAAGCGCCTGACCGCGCTGCCGGAGTTCGTCGTCGGCAAGGGCTGGGTCGCGCCCGGAACAGCGGAACGTCCCGCACCCGCGCCCGTTGCGGAACACCTTGCGACTGACGCAATGCGCAGGAAGGTGTTCGCGGCTGCAACAGCGAAGCACAAGACGAAAGTCGAGCTGAAGGCGATCAGCACTTCCGTGGTCGGCAAGGACTCGTCCACGACATGGACCTACGCCGACGTGGACAAGCTCCTGGCGTTCATCGCGGACCTCGCGGCATGAGCGACAACGGTGCAGCGGCACTTGCGGAACGGCTGATCGAGTGTGGAAATCCACACTTGCATACCGAACACGAGCCGGCGATGACTCAGGAGTGGTCGGGCACCGTTAGAACGATCGCCTGCACGGTGGAGCGCCATCTGCCTGATGCCGCCGCCATCCTCGGCGAGCGGGGCGTGTTCCTCCCGGATGGGCTGGACGGGCTCATCGCGAAGGTGGAGGCGCTGCCGAACTCGGTCGTGCAGCCGCTCATCAGCCGCGCCGCCGTCCTCGCCATCCTCCGGGCCGAGCTCGAAGGCCCCGCCGAACTCGTAGCCCTCCGCGAGCGCAACGTAGCTCTGCGGGCCGAGAACGACCAACTCCTGAGACAGCAAGCGGCCATCCGCGCCCTCCTCGACGAGCCAGTGCGATGACCCGAACAGTGACCGTAGCGGGGATGCCGTGGCCCGCCCGCTGCCGCTGGTGTGACCTCGTCACGGAAGACCCGGACGCCTA
>DASRZB010000480.1:0-7227 GCA_035653855.1 Acidothermaceae bacterium
GGGTTTTCGAGTACCGCGATTCGGAGTCGACCGAGCGCGTCGAATCGCTCATGCGGCCGGCAACGTTCGTACCTGACAGCAAACCCGCCGACGTGCTGCTGCGCGAGATGCAGGCCGAGCGCATTCACCTCGTCATCGTCGTCGACGAGTACGGCGGGACTGCGGGCCTCGCGACCATCGAGGACATTCTCGAGGAGATCGTGGGCGAGATCACCGACGAGCATGATCGCGAAGGCCCGCGCATCGAGCGACTCGCCGACGGCGGCGTGCGTGTCACAGCGCGGCTGCCGGTAGACGAACTCGCGGAGTTGTTCGACGTCGAGATCGAGGACGATGACGCTGTGGAGACCGTGGGCGGCTTGCTCGCTCAGGCACTTGGCCGGGTGCCGATTCCCGGCGCGACGGCGACGGTCGCCGGCCTCGAACTCGTCGCCGAGGGCGCACGCGGTCGCCGCAACACGATCGCCAGCGTCGTCGTCCGGCTCACCGATGAAGAACGCGCGAAGTCACGTCGACGGCGCGAGGCGATCGACGGAATCCCGGGCGTGGAGGAGCCGGCGCCGGTGGTCGAAACTGAGGCGCTTCCGATGGCCACCAGCGCAGCCGAAGCGGCAGGTGTTGCACCGGCGTCCAACGGATCGGGGCGTACGGCTGCCGCGGCACCGGCGTCCGATGGATCGCAGCGAGCCGATGCCTGACCCGATCGAGCTCAAGCCGGACGACGAGAAGTTGGTCACCCTGGCGAGATCTGCGCAGGCGCGCAACAACACTGCCGAGGGTGCCGCCGTGCGCGACGACACCGGCCGTACCTATGTCGCGACCACCGTCGAGTTGTCGTCGCTCACGTTGTCGGCGCTCCAGGCGGCAGTCGTTATCGCGGTGGCGAGCGGTGCCGACGCGCTCGAAGCGGCCGCCGTCGTCGGAGCCGCAGCGACAGCTCGCACCGAGGATCTCGCCGTGGTTGCCGACTTATCCCCGGACGCGCCGATCATGCTCGCGGCGCTCGACGGCACAGTCCACCGCGTCATCAGGTCGTACTGAGCGAACCTGGCCGAGCGCGGTGACGGCCGAAGCTCGCCAAGGCTCGCGCATCCGGTAACTCGCTTGGCTACGCATCGCCAGGCGAGCACAATGCGCCATGACTCTTTGGCGAGTTCGCGAGTTCCAGCAGGACGACCTCGACGCAGTCGTCCGCATCTGGGATGACCCGAAGACCGGTGGGCTCGAGCCCGTTTTTGGGCTCTCCGAGTTGCTGACCGCTGTGCGAGCCGGCCAGCCGACCGTCGTCGCGACCGTTGGCGACGAGATCGTCGGAACCGCAGTCGCCGCGCTGCACGGCGACCAGGCGTGGATCTTGCGAGTGGGTTTGGCCACCGCGTGGCGGCAGCGTGGCATCGGCAGTGCTCTACTTGCCGACCTCGAGCGCCGGCTGTTTGCCGCCGGGGCGCACTGGATCAGGTGCGCATTGCCCGAGGCGTCACACATCGGGGACGCGGCCCTCGAGCATCGCGGCTTCGCCGTCCGCCCTGATGTTGTGCTCTACGAAAAGCACGGCGGCACGTCCGGTGCCGATCGTGGCATTCTCGACCAGCTGGGCGCTCGGCTCATCCCAGCCGGCCGCTGGGACGAGGTCGGCGGCATGGCGAGGGAAAAGGGACTGATCGAACGTCAAGTGATCATGCCGCTCGCCCGCCCCGAGTTAGCGGTGCTCTCCGGATTGGTGCCGCCGCGCGCGATCGTGCTGTTCGGCCCGCCTGGCACCGGGAAAACGACGTTCGCGAAAGGGGTCGCGGCTCGGTTGGGCTGGCCCTTCGTCGAGCTGTTCCCGTCGCGTCTTACGACGACCACCGCCGCGCCGGCGGCCGCACTGCGGGAGACGTTCGCGCTCGTCGACGAGCTCGCTGAGTTGGTGTTGTTCATCGACGAGGTCGAAGAGATCGCGGGCAAGCGCGACGCCGATACGGTGTCGCCTTCGCAGGGTCTGACGAACGAGCTCCTCAAACTCATTCCGGCGTTTCGGGAGCGTGACAATCGGCTGCTCGTCTGCGCGACGAACTCGGTACGAGCGCTCGATGCGGCGCTGCTGCGACACGGCCGGTTTGACTACGTGATTCCGGTGGGGCCACCCGATGCCGAGGCCCGACGGGCCATTTGGGAGCGCTACTTGGGCTCGATTCCGCATGGTGAGATCGACATGGACGCGCTCGTCGACCAGTCGGAGATCTTCACGCCTGCGGACATCGAGTTCGCGGCGCGCCGCACCGCGCAGGCCGTCTTCGAGCGGGCTGTTCTCGAACACCACGAACCGACAGCCGGTACCGATGACCTGTTGCGCGCAGTCGCCGACACGCGCCCCACACTGACCCGCCAGATGGTGGACGACTTCGAGCAGGACATCGTCGACTACGCGCGGCTCTGATCGGCCGATCGAGAGGACGATCGCGGTCGGCAAGCGCCGATAGGCAAGACTGCAGGGGTGGCCCCTGCTCATCGTTCCGGTTTCGCGTGCGTCGTTGGACGCCCAAACGCCGGCAAGTCGACGCTGCTGAACGCGCTCGTAGGGCAGAAGGTGGCCATCACGAGCGACCGGCCGCAGACCACCCGCCACGCTATTCGCGGCATCGTGCACCGACCCGACGCGCAACTCATCGTCGTCGACACGCCTGGCCTGCACAAGCCGCGCACGCTGCTCGGTGAGCGTTTGAACGACGTCGTGCGCACGACTCTTGCCGAGGTCGACGTGATCGTGTTCTGCGTGCCCGCGAACGAGAAGGTCGGGCCTGGCGACAAGTTCATCGCGGCTGAGTTGAACCGGATCGAGAAGACGCCGGTTATTGCGGTGATTACCAAGATCGACGCCGCCGAACGCAGTGAAGTCGCCTCGCAGTTGCTCGCATTGTCGCGCCTGGGTGAGTGGGCCGAGATCGTTCCGGTGTCTGCAGTTGCAGGTGAGCAGGTTGAGTTGCTCGCGGATCTGTTGATCGCCCGAATGCCTGAAGGCCCGCCCCTGTATCTCGACGGCGAACTGACCGACGAGCCCGAGATGGTGATGATCGCCGAACTGATTCGCGAAGCCGCTCTCGACGGCGTCCGGGAAGAGCTGCCACACAGTCTCGCGGTGGTCGTCGAGGAGATGAAGCCGCGCGAGGGCAAAGACCTGATCGACGTCTTCGCCGTCATGTACGTCGAGCGGCCGAGCCAGAAGGCGATCGTCATCGGCAGCGGCGGATCTCGCTTGCGCGAGGTCGGTACCCGGGCTCGCATGCAGGCTGAGGCGCTGCTGGGCAGCCGCGTCTACCTCGATCTGCGGGTGAAGGTAGCGAAGGACTGGCAACGCGATCCCGCGCAGTTGCGCAAGCTCGGTTTCTGAGGTGGCGCAGGACGCCGGTTACTCCGGCACTCCCATGGCGAAGAAGCTCGGCATCAAGGCGGGCGGTGTGCTGGCATTGGTCGATGCCCCTGCGTCGTGGTCGGTTCCAGAGCTGCCCGACGGTGTGACGGTCGCGCGCGTGACCGCCGTATCGCGCAGCCACGGCAAGGGTCTGGCTGAGGTCGATGTCGCGCTGGTGTTCTGCCCCACTGCCGCGCAGTTGGCCGCCGTCCCGTTGCTCGTCGAGTCCTTGCCCAAACGCAGTGCGCTGTGGGTGGCTTGGCCCCGCAAGGCTGGCGGTCACGTGGGCGATGTAAGCGAGAATCTGCTGCGCGAGGTGCTACTGCCGACGGGCGTCGTCGACGTGAAGGTGGCCGCGCTGGACGTCGATTGGTCGGCCGTCAAATTCCTGTGGCGCAAGGAGCATCGATGACGTCAACTCCTGCGCTCATCCTCGACTTCGATGGGCTCCTCGTCGACACTGAATCGACTGCGCTGTTGGCATGGCGCGAGCAGTTCGCCGTCCACGAAGTTGTCTTTCCGCTTGAGGTCTGGCATCGCTACATCGGCTCGCAGGGCAGCCAAGAGGCGATGATGGGCGCGATTCGGGCCGGCGGAATCGAGTTCGTCGACACCGAGCTGCGCGCCGAGTGGCGAGAGCGTCACAACCGCATCGTCAGCACCGAGCCGCTGCGGGCCGGCGTCGAGGAGTTCCTGGACGAAGCGGCGGCGGCTGGTGCCCGGTTCGCGGTCGCGTCGAGTGCGACCCGGGACTGGCTCGACCAGCAGCTCGGCAGGCTCGGCATTCGCGATCGCTTCGAGGTCGTCTGCGCCAGGGACAACGGGCGGGTGAAGCCCGCGCCGGACATCTACCTCGCGGCACTCGCATCCCTGGGCGTCGAGGCGTTGGATGCGATCGCCTTCGAGGACTCACCCAACGGGATCACAGCGGCCAAGGCGGCCGGGCTTTACTGCGTCGCCGTGCCCAACCCGGTGACCGCGGAGCTGCCTCTCGGGCAGGCCGACCTGCGGGTCGAGTCGTTCACCGAGGTTTCCTACTCGGAATTGGTCGATCGCTTGAGTCGCGCGGCGGGGTATGATCCTCCCAATGTCGACGCTCCTGCTCCTTAGCTGCCGCGGCGAGACCCTCTAAGAGGCCGGTCTCCTCGTCGCGGGATTGCTGCGTGCCGGCCGTATTCCGCCACCCGCCATACGAGGAGCAGCAATGAGCAGCAATCGCGATTCTTCCGGGCGCATCATCGCGCAGCGCCCGAGCCAGATGCCGATCCACAAGTACAAGCCATGGACGCCGGTCGACCTGCCGGACCGCACCTGGCCGTCGCAGGTCATCACGAAGGCGCCTCGATGGCTGTCGACCGACCTTCGTGACGGCAACCAGGCACTGATCGATCCGATGAGCCCGGGCCGCAAGCTGTCGATGTTCCAGCTTCTGGTGCGAATGGGCTACAAGGAAATCGAGGTCGGGTTCCCCTCGGCGTCCCAGACAGATTTTGATTTTGTGCGCAGCATCATCGAGAACGGTGAGGTCCCACCCGACGTCACCATTTCGGTGCTGACGCAGGCCCGCGAAGACCTCATCGAACGCACCGTGCAGAGCCTGGTCGGTGCGCCGAACGCAACCGTGCACCTGTACAACGCGACGGCGCCGCTGTTTCGGCGAGTGGTGTTTCGCAACAGCCGAGCCGAGACGGTGGCGCTCGCCGCCGACGGCACCCGCCACGTGATGAAGCACGCCGAGCGACTGCTCGGTGGTACGGAGGTCTTCGGCTACGAGTACTCGCCGGAGATTTTCATCGACACCGAGCTCGACTTCGCCGTCGAGGTATGTGAAGCCGTGATGGACGTCTGGCAACCCGGGCCGGGGCGGGAGATCATCTTGAACCTGCCCGCCACCATCGAGCGCTCGACGCCCAACGTCTACGCCGACCAGATCGAGTGGATGGGCCGCAACCTGTCGCGGCGCGAGTTCATCTGTCTGTCGCTGCACCCGCACAACGACCGGGGATGTGCTGTTGCGGCGTCGGAACTGGGCGTCATGGCCGGTGCCGACCGCATCGAGGGCTGCCTGTTCGGGCACGGCGAGCGCACCGGCAACGTCGACCTCGTCACGCTCGGGATGAACCTGTTCAGCCAGGGCATCGATCCGCAGATCGACTTCTCGCAGATCGACGAGGTCCGGCGCACGGTCGAGTACTGCACGCAACTGCCGGTACACCCGCGGCATCCCTACGCGGGCGACCTCGTCTACACCGCGTTCTCCGGCTCGCACCAGGACGCCATCAAGAAGGGCTTCGAGGCGCTGGCCGCCGATGCTGCGGCTGCCGGGAAGACCGTCGACGAGATCGACTGGGCGGTGCCCTACTTGCCGATCGACCCCAAGGACGTCGGCCGCTCGTACGAAGCCGTCATCCGGGTCAACAGCCAGTCGGGCAAGGGCGGCATCGCCTACGTGATGAAGGCGGAGCACTCCCTCGAACTGCCCCGCCGGCTGCAGATCGAGTTCTCCCGAGTGATCCAGGCGCGCACCGATGCCTCAGGCGGAGAGGTGTCGCCGTCGGAGATGTGGAAGCTCTTCGAGGCCGAGTACCTCGCGCCGGCATCGCCGCTCACGTTGCTCGCGCACCACACGTCCGCAGCCGTCGACCAGAAGGACGCACTGTCGGTCGAAGTGCGCTACCAAGGTGAGACGCGGATGCTCGAAGGCACTGGCAACGGTCCGATCGCGGCCTTCCTGGATGCGCTGACAACGATCGAGGTCGACGTCCGGGTCCTCGACTACACCGAGCACGCGATCTCGGCGGGTGGCGACGCGCGAGCGGCCGCCTACCTCGAGTGCGTGGTCGGTGACGAGGTGCTTTGGGGCGTTGGCGTCGACCCGAACATCGTGACGGCGTCGCTGCGCGCGGTGGTGAGCGCGGTCAATCGCGCCGCCGAGGCCGCAGAGTCCGCCCGCTAGGCCCACCCCTCGCCGTCCCGCCCGGGTCTTGCTCGGGCGTGACGCGCGGCGGGGACGGCGAATGGTGGCGGCTTCAGGGACAATGACGCGGTGACCCTCTACAGGGACGACGGGATCGTGCTGCGCGTCCAGAAGCTGGGCGAGGCCGACCGCATCGTCACCATGCTCACCCGCCGAACCGGGCGAGTGCGCGCCGTCGCGAAGGGTGTTCGGCGGACTAAGTCCAAGTTCGGCGGTCGCCTTGAGCCGTTCTCCCATGTCGATGCGCAGTTCTACGTCGGGCGTTCGCTGGACATCGTGACCCAGGTCGAGACCTACACCGCATTCGGCGACCGGCTGGCGGGGGACTATCCGCGCTACACAGCGGGGACGGCGATGCTCGAGACCGCGGAGCGGCTGACCGCCGAAGAGCGCGAGCCGGCCCTTCGGCTCTACCTCTTGCTGGTCGGCGGCCTGCGGGCGCTCACCGAAGAGACCCATGACGCGCGTCTTGTGCTCGACGCGTTTGCCCTGCGCGCGCTCGCCGTCTCCGGCTACGCCCCGGCGTTGGGCGACTGCGCGCGTTGCGGCGTCGAGGGTCCGCATCGGTGGTTCTCCGTCCACGGCGGCGGCACCGTGTGTGCCGATTGCCGTCCGTCTGGCTCGGCCACCCCGTCGTCCGAGGCGTTGCTGCTTCTCGAAGCTTTGCTGGACGGCGATTGGCTGGCCGCCGATGCGAGCGAATCGCGGCACCAACGTGAGGCGAGTGGGCTGACGGCTGCGTATCTGCAGTGGCATCTCGAACACAGCATTCGCTCGCTGCGACTGGTCGAGCACGCCTGATGGCTGCGCGGCGCTCAGTCAGCCTCCCAGCACCTCATCCTTCGGGTGCCCGGCCTCC
>DASRZB010000481.1:0-6752 GCA_035653855.1 Acidothermaceae bacterium
AATTCCACGCGAGTGTCATGGAACCGTGGGACGGCCCAGCCTGCGTGACATTTACCGACGGCACCCTGATCGGAGCGGTGCTCGACCGTAACGGTCTTCGACCTGCCCGGTATTGGGTGACCGACACGGGTCTCGTCGTACTCGCAAGCGAAGTCGGCGTGCTCGATATCGACCCTGCGTCGATCGTGCGCAAGGGCCGTCTGCAGCCTGGCCGGATGTTTCTGGTCGACACGGCGGCCGGCCGCATTGTCGACGATGCCGAGATCAAGTCGGAGCTCGCGGCCGAACATCCTTACGACGACTGGTTGCACGCAGGGTTGCTGAAGCTTCCGAAGTTGCCCGACCGTGAGCACATCAGCTACTCGCATGAGTCGGTACTGCGTCGTCAGCAGACATTCGGCTACACCGAGGAGGAGCTGCGAATCCTGCTCGCTCCGATGGCGAGCGCCGCTGCCGAACCGATCGGGTCGATGGGCAACGACAGTCCACTCGCTGCGCTGTCTGTCCGGCCGCGGCTGCTTTTCGATTACTTCAGTCAGTTGTTCGCGCAGGTCACCAACCCGCCGCTCGACGCCATCCGCGAGGAACTCGTCACGTCGCTTGCGGGTGCGATCGGGCCCGAACAGAACCTGCTGGAGCCGGGTCCGATCTCGTGTCGGCAGATCGTCGTGCCGTTCCCGGTGATCGACAATGACGAGCTAGCCAAGATCTTGCATGTCAACGACGACGGTGACTTGCCCGGACTCGCGCCGTTCGTCGTACGCGGGCTCTACAACGTTGATGGTGGGGGCGACGCCCTCGAGCACAGGCTCAGCGAAATCGCTGCCGAGATTTCGGCTGCCATCGATGGTGGTGCTCGCATCATCGTGTTGTCCGATCGAGACTCAGATCGCGAGCTCGCACCGATCCCGTCGCTGCTGCTGACCGCCGCCGTGCACCATCACCTGATTCGCGAGAAGACGCGTACGAAGGTCGGCCTCATCATCGAGGCGGGTGATGTGCGCGAGGTACATCACGTCGCCCTGCTCATCGGGTACGGCGCAGCGGCGGTCAACCCGTATCTGGCGATGGAGACCGTCGAGGACATGACCCGCACCGGAGCGATCACCGGCATCGACGGCGACACTGCGGTGCACAACCTGGTGAAGGCTCTCGGCAAGGGCGTGCTGAAGGTAATGTCGAAGATGGGTATCTCGACGGTTGCCTCGTACACCGGCGCCCAAGTGTTCGAAGCGCTCGGCCTGTCCCACGATGTTGTTGACCGCTACTTCACGGGCACCTCGTCGAAGCTCGGCGGCGTCGGTCTTGACGTTATTGCCAACGAGGTCGAGTCGCGACACACGCATGCCTACCCGATGGGCGGCGTGCAGCAGTCACACCGGCGGTTGCAAGTCGGCGGCGACTATCAATGGCGTCGCGAGGGCGAGCCGCACCTGTTCAACCCGGAGACCGTGTTCCGGCTGCAGCACTCGACTCGAACGGGCCGCTACGAGCTCTTCAAGGACTACAGCAAGTTGGTTGACGACCAGTCGCGCGAGCTCATGACGTTGCGCGGCCTGTTCAAGCTGCGCACCGGTCTGCGACCGCCGGTGCCACTCGACGAGGTCGAGCCGGTCTCCGACATCGTGAAGCGGTTCTCGACAGGTGCGATGAGCTACGGATCGATCAGCAGTGAGGCTCACGAGAACCTTGCCATCGCGATGAACTCGCTCGGCGCGCGCTCAAACACCGGCGAAGGCGGGGAGGACGCCGATCGGCTTTACGACAACAGGCGTTCTGCCGTCAAGCAGGTGGCGAGTGGTCGGTTCGGTGTGACGAGTGAATACCTCACCGGCGCCGACGACCTCCAGATCAAGATGGCGCAGGGCGCGAAGCCGGGCGAGGGCGGTCAGCTTCCGGGTCACAAGGTCTACCCATGGATCGCGAAAACGCGCTACTCCACGCCAGGGGTCGGACTCATCTCACCGCCGCCGCATCACGACATCTACTCGATCGAAGACTTGAAGCAACTGATCCACGACCTGAAGAACGCCAACCCCGGGGCGCGGGTGCACGTCAAGCTCGTTGCCGAGGTCGGCGTGGGAACGGTCGCCGCCGGAGTCGCAAAGGCGCACGCCGACGTCGTCCTGATCTCTGGTCACGATGGTGGTACCGGCGCAGCTCCACTTACGTCGCTAAAGCATGCAGGCGGGCCATGGGAACTCGGTCTTGCGGAGACGCAGCAGACTCTGATCGCGAACGGCTTGCGCGAGCGGATCGTCGTCCAAACCGACGGTCAGTTGAAGACCGGTCGCGATGTCGTTATCGCGATGCTGCTCGGTGCAGAAGAGTTCGGTTTTGCGACCGCGCCGCTGGTCGTGTCCGGCTGCGTGATGATGCGCGTGTGCCACCTCGACACGTGCCCGGTCGGCGTGGCAACGCAAAACCCTGAGTTGCGGAAGCGGTTCAATGGCAAGCCCGAGTTCGTGGTGAACTTCTTCGAGTTCATCGCCGAAGAAGTGCGCGAATACCTTGCTGAGCTGGGCTTCCGCAGTATTTCGGAGGCGATTGGCGAGGTCGAGTTCCTCGACACAACCGAGGCGATTGAGCACTGGAAAACAAGCGGTCTTGATCTCGCGCCGATCCTGCACGTCCCCGTCGATCGCAGCGAACCGCGCCGGAACATGGTGGGTCAAGACCACGGTTTGGAGAAGGCGCTCGACAACACGCTGATCGCGCTGGCCGAGGGCGCGTTGAACGAGGGCATTCCGGTGAAGTTCGAGATTCCGATCCGCAACGTGAATCGCACGGTCGGCACGATGCTCGGCCATGAGGTGACAAAGCGCTATCGAGGTGAAGGCCTTCCCGACAACACCATTGACATCACATTCACCGGCTCGGCAGGCCAATCCTTTGGCGCTTTCTTGCCTCGCGGCATCACGCTGCGGCTTGTCGGTGACGCAAACGACTATGTGGGTAAGGGATTGTCGGGTGGGCGCATCATCCTTCGCCCTGCCGACGACGCCTCGTTCCCGGCTGAAAGCAACGTCATCGCCGGCAACGTCCTGCTGTATGGCGCGACCTCTGGCGAGGCGTTCGTTCGTGGAGTGGTGGGTGAACGCTTCGGCGTCCGTAACTCCGGAGCGAGCGCGGTCGTCGAGGGGGTCGGTGACCACGGCTGCGAATACATGACGGGCGGTCTCGTTGTCGTTCTCGGGACGACGGGGCGCAACTTCGCGGCCGGCATGTCCGGTGGCGTCGCCTACGCCTTCGATCTCGATGCGGCACGGGTAAACACCGAGATGGTCGAGATCGAACCTCTGGACGTCGCAGACGGCGACGTCGTGCTTGACCTCGTGCGCAGGCACGCCGACGAGACAGGCTCGCGGTTGGCGGCCGAGATGCTTGCTGATTGGTCGAAGGCCATTGATCGATTCTCGAAGATCATGCCTCGTGACTACAAGCGGGTGCTCGCAGCGCGCGCGAAAGCCGAGCACGAGGGCCTCGATGTCAACGAGCAGATCATGGCGGCGTCGCATGGCTGACCCTAAGGGCTTCCTGACGACTGCCCGCGAGACCGCACAGACCCGGCCCGTCGACGTCCGCATTATGGATTGGAACGAGGTCTACTACCCGTTTCCGCACGCCAGCCTGGAAAGACAGGCTGGTCGATGCATGGACTGCGGTATTCCGTTCTGTCATAACGGGTGCCCGCTAGGGAATCTGATTCCCGAGTGGAACGACCTGGTCTGGCGGCACGACTGGCGAGAGGCTGCCGAGCGTCTGCACGCAACCAACAACTTTCCTGAAGTCACCGGGCGACTGTGCCCGGCACCGTGCGAGGCCGCGTGCGTGCTCGCGATCGATCCGTCGCAGACGGGTGGTTCGGTTGCTATCAAGCAGGTCGAGCACGAGATTGCTGATCGTGCATGGGACGACGGCTGGGTGACGCCGCAAGTGCCTGGCAGGCAGACCGGGAACACTGTCGCTGTCGTTGGGTCCGGTCCGGCCGGCTTGGCCGCTGCGCAGCAGTTGACGCGCGCCGGCCACACGGTCGCCGTGTACGAACGTGCCGACCGCATCGGCGGTCTGCTGCGCTACGGCATCCCGGAATTCAAGATGGAAAAGGCCGTCCTCGACCGCAGGCTCGCGCAGATGTCAGCCGAGGGCACTCGATTCCGGCCTGGGGTGGAGATCGGCGTGCATCTCACTGCACGAGAACTGAAGTCTCGCTATGACGCCATCGTGCTCGCTATCGGTTCGACAGTGGCTCGGGATCTGCCCATCACCGGGCGTCACCTCGGTGGTATCCACCAGGCGATGGAGTACCTGCCGATCGCGAATCGCGTGCAGCAGGGCGACCTCGTCGAACCGACGATCACCGCGGCTGGCAAGCACGTCATCATCATTGGTGGCGGCGACACCGGCGCCGACTGCCTCGGCACCGCACACCGTCAGGGTGCTGCTTCGATTACCCAACTCGAGATCCTTCCGCAGCCTCCTGCCAGCCGCGCCGCGATTACACCGTGGCCGACATGGCCACTCATGCTGCGCACGTCCTCCGCCCACGAAGAGGGAGGCGAGCGCAAGTTCGCTGTGAACACCGAGGAGTTCCTTGCCGACGAAGACGGCAACGTGCGTGCTCTTCGAGTCGTCGAGGTAGTGATGACGCAGGGACGGGTCGAGGCGATTGCCGGCACGGAAATCGAGATTCCGGCCGAGCTTGTGCTGCTCGCGATGGGATTCACCGGCCCTGAACGCGCGTTGGCCGAACAGTTTCGACTCGACCTCGACAGCCGCGGCAACCTGGCCCGCAACTCCTCCTACGCGACCAATGTGCCCGGCGTGTTCGTCGCCGGTGACGCCGGCCGTGGCCAGTCGCTGATCGTCTGGGCGATCGCCGAGGGCCGTGCGGCGGCATCCTCGGTCGACCATTTCCTTACCGGGCTCGACCGGCTTCCGGTGCCTATCAAGTCGACCGCCCGGCCACTCACCTGACCGCCCGCGTGCCGACGGCAGTAAGGCGTGGCGCCCGCCCTAGGCTGACGGTATGAGTCGCCGGGCAAAGATCGTCTGCACCTTGGGGCCGGCGACCTACTCGCCCGAGGCGATTCAAGCTCTCGTCGATGCAGGCATGGACGTCGCACGGCTGAACCTCAGCCACGGCACGCACGTCGATCACGAGCAGGTCTACAAGCTGGTACGTGCGGCGTCAGACGCCAGCCGCCGCGCGGTCGGCATCATGGTCGACCTGCAAGGCCCGAAGATCCGGCTGGGTCGGCTCGCCAGCGGGCCTGTCACATTGGCTGCCGGCGCAGAGTTCACGATCACCACCGAGGACGTCCCCGGCAGCAAAGTGCTTGCTTCGACGACATACGCCGGCCTGCCCGGCGACGTCCACGCTGGCCTGCGGATCCTGATCGACGACGGCCGCGTCTGCCTCGAGGTTGTCGCAGTTGATGGTCCACGGGTCGTCACGAAGGTGATCGAAGGCGGCACAATCTCCGACCACAAGGGGATCAACGTGCCTGGCGCGGCTTTGTCGGTGCCCGCCATGAGCGACAAAGACGTCGACGACCTGCGTTGGGGACTCCGGATCGGTGCCGACATGATCGCGCTGTCGTTCGTGCGATCGGGCGAGGATTTTGCCGACGTCGCGAAGATCATGGACGAAGAGGGTCGGCGGGTTCCCGTCATCGCCAAGATCGAGAAGCCTCAGGCGGTCGATCATCTCGAGGAGATCATGGAGGCCTTTGACGGCTTCATGATTGCGCGCGGCGACCTCGGGGTGGAGATGGCCCTCGAGCAGGTCCCGCTGGTACAGAAACGGGCAATCGCGCTGGCCCGGCGAAACGCAAAGCCGGTCATCGTGGCCACTCAGATGCTCGAGACGATGATCGGGGCGTCGCGGCCGACGCGGGCCGAGGTGTCCGACGTTGCCAACGCCGTGCTCGACGGGGCCGATGCGCTGATGCTGTCGGGGGAGACCAGTGTCGGAGCGCACCCGACCCTTGCCGTCGAAACGATGGCCCGCATCATCGCCACCGTCGAAGATGGTGCTCTCGACACGATCCCGGGAGTCGCCGGGAAAGCTCGGACCAAGGGCGGGGCGATCGCGCACGCGGCCGCCGAAGTCGGCGCTGACCTTGGGGCGCGCTACCTCGTCGCGTTCACCGAGACCGGCGACAGTGCGCGCCGCCTGGCGAGGTACCGGTCGGCGATCCCGTTGCTCGCCTTCAGCCCGGTGGGTTCCACCCGAAACCAGCTCGCGCTCACCTGGGGGGTCGAGACCTTCCTCGTGCCGCCGGTCTCGCACACCGACCAGATGGTGCGCCAAGTTGACCGAGCCCTGCTCGACCTCGAGCGCTGCCAGCTCGGCGAACTCGTCGTGATCGTCGCGGGTAGCCCGCCTGGGGTGACCGGCTCGACCAACACCCTGCGCGTCCACCGAATAGGCGACACGTTGGAAACAGACACTCCCGCCTACAGCTAACGGTGGTCAGCGCACCCGCCGAGGGATCGCACGTCTGCATTAGACAAGCAGCGAACGGAGCCAGCCGAAGGGCGAGGGCCGTTCCGAAGGACATAAAGCGAAGCAGTCCGAGGAATGGCCGTTGCCCGTAGACGGTCAGGCAGCTGCGCTCGGTACCCCGGGTCGGATTCGAACCGACACTGCTTACGGTGCGGTTCTCATCCGCCCCGCTCGCTGTGCTCGGTACCCCGGGTCGGATTCGAACCGACACTGCTTACGGTGCGGTTCTCATCCGCCCCGC
>DASRZB010000482.1:0-3171 GCA_035653855.1 Acidothermaceae bacterium
TCGAGCGTGATGTCGGTGAGCTCAAGCGCATGTATGTGATACCGGCCGCCCGTCGTCGAGGTATTGCACGCGCGTTGCTCGAGCACCTGGAATACGAAACGCGCCAACTCGGTGCGACGCGGCTGCGGCTCGAAACCGGGCTCCACCAGCCCGAGGCGCTAGCGCTGTACGCGAGCGGCGGCTACGTCGCTGGCGAACCGTTCGGACACTACGCCGGCGCGCCACTCGCGCGGCATCTGGCCAAGAACCTGATTGATTCGGATGTACCGCAATCGTGATCGTCGAGCCGATCGGGCGGGTCGAGTCCTCGCGCACGCAGGCGATCGATGACGACTGGGGCGCCGTGATCGCCACGATCGCCTTGGACGCTCAGAAGTTCAGTCCGGATTCGCTGGCTGGCCTTAGTGAGTTCTCCCACGTCGAAGTTGTCTTCGTGTTCGACGGGGTCGACCCGGACGACATCGACCATGGCGCTCGTCACCCACGCGGCAACACGGGGTGGCCACGGGTCGGAATCTTCGCGCAGCGCGCCAAGATGCGCCCGAACCGGCTCGGTGTCACGGTGTGCGCGCTGCTCGGGATCGACGGGCTCACCCTGACCGTGCAGGGCCTCGACGCGATCAATGGCACTCCGGTGCTGGACATTAAGCCGTACATGGCGGAGTTCGGACCGCGCGGCGACGTGCACCAGCCGGCGTGGTCTCGCGAACTTATGGCCGGCTACTGGACCCGCCCCGAAGGCGTCTGACGGGCTGACCTTGATCATCGACAGCGGTGCTGACTGCCGGTACCCTCTGCGAAATCGCCGATAGTCCCAGTGTTTCGCCAGCGTTGAGGGTTGGTGACATGAGCGCCATTGAGGGTGTGCGGGCGTCGTCGCCGATGCCCCGGGCGTTTGCGTGTTTCGTTGCCGCCGACCCGGCCCGCGTCTGGGCGGCTTTGACCGATGCCCGGAACACGGGTGCCTTCATGTACGGGTTGTCGGCGAGCTCGACGTGGGAGATCGACGCACCCATCGAGTTTCAATCGGTAGGGGACAGCGCCCTGACCGGCCGCGTCGTCTGCGTTCAGCCGCACCGCCGGCTGTCTTACCTTGTGCAGGCCGGTCCTGAGGATCCGCCGGTCTACCTCACCTGGTTGATCAGGCCGAGCCCGGGCGGCGTCACGATACGGCTGCACGTCGACGAGATCGAATATCCGGACGACGACGAAGAGGCCGAGGACATCTGGCTGCCAATGTTGGCGGCTCTGCAGCGAACCCTGAGCGAGTGACCCTTAGCGAGTGACCCTTAGCGAGTGACCTTGCCCGCCTTGATGCAGGAGGCGCAGACATTGAGGCGCTTGCGGGTGCCGCGGCCGACGATGGCGCGCACCGTCTGGATGTTCGGGTTGAAGCGACGGCGGGTGCGGTGGTGGGAGTAAGACACGGCCATGCCGAAGCCCGGACCCTTGCCGCAGACGTCGCAGACAGCAGACACGGGAGACACTCCAAGCGCGAGGTGGGCGGATAGCTGCCACAGATAGTGATTCGGGCAACCGCACGAGAGTATCCGACCATGCGCCGGTCGCGCCAACCGGCGAGCTGTCGTGGCGGCTGGCTACATTGCACGCGGGTGAATTGGCGAGCGAAGCGAGATTGGACGTAGAGAGGGGACGACGGGTGCTCGAGGTCCTCGATGCCGCGGCCGTTCGCCGGTGGTATCGGTCCGGCCTCGCCGCGCTTGAGGCGACGCGCGCCGAGATCGACTCCCTCAACGTGTTCCCGGTCGCCGATGCCGACACGGGGACCAACCTGTTGATGACCCTCCGGGGTGCCGAGCCTGACGACACCGCGACCCGGGCCTTCGAGCGCGCCGACCTTGCCGAGACCGTCACCATGATCGCTCGCCGGTGCCTGCTCGGCGCACGGGGCAGTTCTGGGGTGATCTTGAGCCAGCTGCTGCGGGGGATCGCGGAGGTACTCGCGGCGCAGCAACCGGCCGACGGTCGGGCACTGGCGGGTGGCTTCGAGCGGGCGGTGGTTCTCGCCTACGCCGCGGTGGCCCAACCGGTCGAGGGAACAATGCTCACGGTCGCGCGGGAGGCGGCGGAGGCGGCCCGCGCCACCGCGTCCGATTCGCTGGTCGTCGTGGTGCAGGCAGCTGCGCAGGGTGCGCGTGACGCACTGGCCCGGACGCCTTCGCAACTCGATGTCCTCGGTCGGGCAGGGGTTGTCGACGCCGGCGGGCGAGGCCTTGTGGTGCTACTCGATGTCCTCAACGCGGTGGTCGCCGAGCGGACGGTCGTGCTTCCGGAGTCGCGACTGGCTTCGCCACGGCTCGACCCCTGCGAGTCCGTCGAGGGGTTCTCTCCCGCGTACGAAGTCATGTATTTGATCGACACCGACGATGCCCGGGTGCCCGCCCTGCGCGCCGCACTCGACGAGATCGGAGAGGCCGTTGTCGTGTCGGGGGGAGATGGACTCTGGAACGTGCACGTTCACACCGACGATGCGCCCGCCGCGGTCGAGCTCGGCGCGGCCGCTGGCCGACCGCACGACGTGAGGGTCACCGAGATTGGCGATCACCGCGAGCGGGGCAGTTCACCCGACATCGCCGACGGTGCCGCCGCTGGTCGTGTCGTCGCCGTGGTCCTCGCAGCGGAGTCGGGGGCGCTGCCGATCTGCGACCTGCTGACCCGATCCGGCGCCTACATCGTCGAACCCACCGAGCTGGTCGAGCTCGGAGCCGGAGAGCTAATGATCCTCGTTGAGGACGAGGGAACGCTGGTCGAGCGCGTTCGTCGATTGGCGGAAGCGTCGGGGTTGCCTGCCCACGCGATCGCCGTCGCGGCGCCAGTGGAATTCCTCTCCGCCATGGCGGTTCATGACCCGCACCGATCCCTCGCCGAGGACTCGGCCGCGATGCAGGCGGCTGCCGCCGGCACACGCAGTGCAGTGGTTGGTCCAGCGGCCGATGATCAGTTGACCGCCGATGCGGTGTTGGCGATTTCGCAGTTGCTGGCCGATGGCGGCGACCTGGTGACAGTTGTCAGTGCGGAGAGGATTGGTGGACGCATCGCTCACCAGATGGCAGCCATCCGCCCCGACATCGACGTAAATCACCTCAGTGTCGACACCCTGCCGTCGGTCGTCTGGCTCGGAGTGGAGTGATGGCCGATCTCGACACTCCT
>DASRZB010000483.1:0-8212 GCA_035653855.1 Acidothermaceae bacterium
TGACGCAGCTCTGTCTGGACTTGCCGGCCGTTCGCCGGTGCCGGTGACCCTGGACGTCGCCGTCGAACCGCGCTGCAACCCCACCATCGAAGCGATCGCCTACTTCGTAGTCAGTGAAGCGCTCGCGAACATCGCCAAACATTCCGGCGCGAGTCGAGCCGACATCGTGGCGCGGCGCGTCGGCGACCGCTTGCGACTGACGATCCACGATGACGGCGTCGGCGGCGCGGCCGCACATCCGGGCAGCGGGCTCGCCGGCTTGAGTGACCGCGTCGGTGGCGTCGACGGGACCCTTCGTATCGAAAGTCCGGCCGGTGGTCCGACCGACCTCACCGTGGAGTTGCCATGCGAGTCGTAATCGCCGAGGACTCGGTGCTGTTGCGCGAAGGACTGTCGCGCCTGCTCACGGAGTCAGGCCTCGACGTTGTTGCTGCCGTTGCCGACGGTGAATCGGCGCTGCGCGCAGTAGATGCCCACCGACCCGATGTCGCGGTGCTTGACGTTCGGATGCCGCCGACGCACACGGACGAAGGGCTGCGGGCAGCACTGGTGATCCGTCGTCAATGGCCGGACGTCGCAGTGCTGGTGTTTTCGCAATACGTCGAGGAGCGTTACGCGACTGAACTCTTGGCGGGGGATACCCGCGGGGTCGGCTATTTGCTGAAGGACAGGGTCGCTGATGTCGTCGAGTTCATCGATGCGTTGCGCCGGGTCGCCAGTGGCGGCACGGTGCTCGACCCTGAGGTCGTCGCGCAACTGCTTGCACGGAGCCGGCGTACGCATCCACTCGACAAGCTCACCGCGCGGGAGCGAGAGGTTCTCGGCTTGATGGCCGAGGGTCGCTCCAACGGCGCGATCGCTGCGGCGCTTGTCGTAGGTGATGGCGCGGTCGAGAAGCACGTGAGCAGCATCTTCACCAAACTCGATCTGCTACCGGCAGATACCGACCATCGCCGCGTGCTCGCGGTCCTTCGTTATCTCGAGAGCTGAGGACACATCATGTATGTCACTGGTGGCCGGCTGGCTGCGCTGGCGGTGGGTCTGCCGTTCGTCGTGGGCGTCGCTGTCGTCGGTGCGTTTAGCGTCGTCGGCGACTTCGCGCAGACCAGTGAGCGCCACGTCGCCAGTTATCCGTGGAGCGGTGGCGGGGTCACACTGCGCACCGACGGAAATGTCACGGTCGAGGTCGGTAGCAGCCCGCAGATCGCGGTCATGTACACCGAGCACTACCAGTTGAAGAAGCCGAGCGTGACGTCAGCGACGTCGGGCGGCGGCCTGCAACTCACGGCCAAGTGTCCGGGCGCAGTTGTTGTCTTCGGCAGCAACTGCGCGATCAACTACGTGCTCACCGTGCCGGCCACGGCAGCTCTGAATATGCACAGCGGCGACGGCTACATCCACGTGACCGGGAGCACCGCCGCGCTATCCCTCGATAGCGGTAACGGCGGCATCGAGTTCGACAACGTGACCGGCGATGTGGTCGCGCACACGGGCAACGGTGGCCTCAGCGGCTCACAGGTGAGTTCGAGGAATGTGCAGGTGTCCACCGGCAACGGTGGCATCGACATCACGTGGTCGATGGCGCCGACGACGGTAGTCGCGACCACCGGCAACGGCGGTATTCATCTCGTCGTCCCCCAAGGCAGCGGCCCGTACCGAACGTCCACACACACGGGCAACGGAAGCGCCCACGTGAATGTCGCGAACGACTCGAGCGCTGCCTCGTCGATAACGGCCGAGACAGGCGACGGCTCCATCACGATCGGCTACGCGGCGTCGTAGTCGGAGTCGCTCGGCGTCAGAGCAGTTTCGACATCTGGATCGTCGTGATCCGGTAGCCGAGCGACTCATAAAGGCTGCGGGCCACGGAGTTGTTGCCGAAGACGTTCAACTCGAGCTTGGTGGCGCCGCTCTTGCGCGCGAACTCCTCGGCGAGTCGGACGGCGTGCCGGCCGAGCCCGTGGCCGCGCGCAGCGACATCGATCTCGATCGACCATAGAAACCAAACGTCGGGCGGACCCTCGTATCCCGCACCGATCCACACGCTGCCGACCGGTAGCGCATCCTCGGTGACAAGAAACACGTACTGTCCCGCGGCGGGCACGCCACCAGGAAACAGCCGTTCTGCGATCGCATCGGTGATGCGTTCGGCGGTCTCGGGGTCCTCGCCAGTATCGACCCGGTCGGCGATGTGGTCGGCCTTGCTCTGTTCAAGCCAGGGGCTGATCTCCTCGGGCGACATCGGCTGCAGGGTGACCGCCATGACACTTAGGGTATCGATGTCTGGATTGGGACTTACAGCGCCAGGCGGCGCCGCAGCATGGCCGACGCAATCAACCCGGGGACGATGGGTGCCCAGAAGGACAGCAGCCGGTAGACGATGACGGCGGCCAGCGTTGCTCCGCCGCCGACTCCGGTGGTCACCAGACCCGCGACAAGCGCGGCGTCGACAGTGCCGAGTCCGGCCGGCGTCGGCACGATCTCGGCGGCCGTTGCCCCCACGAGGTACACCACTGCGACGCGCCACGTGTTGACGTCCCCGTCGAACGCCCACAGTGCCGCGTACAGGGCGAGCAGGTTCGACGCCTTCACCGCAGCCGTACACGCGATCAGCAGGGCGAGCCGGGCCGGATGGGTAAATAGGTCGCCCGCTGCGGTCCGGGCCTCGGTTGCCGTGCGAGCGACCCAGCTCGTGCTGAGCCTGGACGGCGAGCGGCTGGTGCGCAGGTTCACGGCCCGCGCAACGACCGCGAGCAGAAGCGCCCCGACCACCCACACCATGTCGACGTCGCTTAACCCACCGAAGAACCACCCTGCAGCCCGTACCGCTACTCCGGGACCGAAGACGGCGATGCCCACGGCGGCAACGACGATATGCGCGAGCCCGCAAACCCCGACCGCCGCTGCTGCTCGCCCAGCAGTGACGCCCCGACGGATCAAATAGCGCGCGTTGACTGCCGCCCCACCGAGCCCAGCGGGGGTGATCCGGTTGGCCGCTGCTGCCGCGAGTTGCACCAAGACTGTTCGCGGTAGGGGCAGCCGGGTACCTGCGGCCGTCTGCAAAGCCAGCGCGGCGAAGAAGTAGCTGACGCCGATTGCGGCGGCGACGACCGCCACCCACGGCCATGAGGGCGCCGGCAGGTTCGAGAGCTGGTGGCTGGCGCTGCGAAAACCTGGTGCGACCCGCCAGATCGCGACCAGGCCGACCAGGATGGAAAGCACGACGGCGATCAGGTGCGATCGGCCGCGGCCTGTATCCACGCTTTCAGTGTCGGCAGCGCCGACAACATTCTGCTGAAGCACATCTGAACAATCGGCGTAGATCTGGGGTTGCTGTAACGGCGCAGCTCGAGTGCGGCGCGGCTACCTTAGGCGGCGCTCAGAGCGGGCGGCGAGAAGGACTAGGCATCTGCCCAATGCTGCGTCCTACCTCAGGCGGCGAGTCTGAATGTGCCGGGAAAGGCGGACGCCAGCAGGCGTCGTCCGGCATAACGTCAGAGGAGCAGCATCATGTCGAACCAGGATTTCTTCGCGGCATCGGTGAACGCGCGCCGCGCCGGGTTGCAGCGCGAGGCCCGGGCTTCGCGCGTCGCGCGTCAGGCACTAAGGGCCGGACGCCGGTCGGCCCAGGCTTCTAGGGACGCCGCGGGGCGCAGCAGCAAGGCGAACGCCGTCGCTCGCGAGCACGCCCCACAGCCGGTACGCACGGCAAATGCCACGGCGGCTTGCGCCAGCTGAGCGATACCTTGGAGCACGTGACGGTGGTCCGTAGCGGCCTCAGCCTGGTCATGGTCGGCCGGGCCGGCGAGCTGCGCCGCCTCCAGACGATGGCTGACGGGATGACCGAGCCACGCGTCGTCCTGCTTCACGGCGAAGCCGGCGTCGGTAAGAGCCGGTTGGTACGCGAGTTCGTCGCGACCCTGCCGGACCACCAAGTACTTGCCGCCCATGCCGAACCTGGGCCGCTCGGCCGACCTTTCCACCTGCTGCACGAGGCGATCGAACGGCGGGTCGAGTCGTGGACCTCCATTCCGCCCGAGCTCGCCAACTCGCAGGAAGCATTGCGGGTGTTGCTCGGCCCGGTCGTGCCAATACTGTGCAGCGACCCCAGCACGGACGTCACAGTCGGTGGTGAGCAAACCCTGCGCACGGCTGTCGATCTCGTGCGCTACCTCCTCGACGGTCGTCCTGGTGTGTTCGTCGCCGAAGACCTGCATTGGGCGGACGCCGAAAGCTTGCGCCTCATCGGCCGGCTCGCGACGACGGCAGATCTGCCACTGCTGATCGTTGGCACGTTCCGCCCAGGCGTTGCTGAGGGTCGGTTGCTCGCCGACATGATCGACCGGGTCGCGCGTCAGCGGCTGGTCGAACACGTCGAGCTCGCACCGCTGACCGAGACGCAGGTAGCCGAGTGGCTCGCGGCCGTGTACCAGAGCCGGGTGCCGTGGCGGGTGGCGACCGATCTGGCGCGCCGCACCTCAGGCAACCCCTTCTTCCTCGAAGAACTGGTCAGTTCGGCACCGGGTGTCGAACTTGAGGCGTTGTGCGCACTGCCGCTGCCGATCAGCGTGAGCGAGGCGGTACTGCGCCACCTCGACGGACTGCCCGAAACGCAGCGGCGAATCGTCGACTCGGCCGCTGTGCTCGGTCGCCGGATCCCGTTTGACCTGCTCGCGGTCGTGTGCGGTGCCGGTGAGGACGACCTGATCGCGACCATGCGCGAACTCGTCGAGCGCGGCCTAGTCACGGAGATCGAGCCGGACGTCTTCAGCTTCCGTCACGCACTGACCCGCGAGGCGGTCGCGAGTCGCCTGCTCGGACGGCAACGCCGCCGGCTACACGAGAAGGCGCACGCCGCGTTGCTGGAAATGGGCAGCGACGACTGGGGGGCCCTCGCCTATCACGCGGCCGGTGCGCATTTGTGGGACGACGTTGTCGATGCCGCGCGTCGCGGCGCCGCCGTGCACCTGCGCACCGGCTCGACCTACGAAGCGTTGCGGCTCGCCGAGCTTGGTCTACAAGAGGTCGACGCGGACGCCGTGTTGCTCGAGCTCGCGATGCGAGCTGCGTGGGCCTGCGGTCTCATGGTGCAGGCCGCGAACTACGCGAGCCAGTGGGCGGTGCTCGCCGAATCCGGAGCGGGTGACGGTGAGCTGAGCCGCGCGTTGCGTGCGCTTGCGCGGCTCAACTGGGAGATCGGCGACACTGACCAGCATGCTGCTCTGGTGGCCCGACTGCTGGGCGTCGCCGATCAGTTGCCCGATGGCCACGACCTCGCGGCCGTGTACAGCTATGTCGCCGAGGTGCGGATGCTCGCGGGCCAATCCGCCGAGGCGGTGGAATGGGCCGACCGGGCGCTCGCGCTGATGGCGGACGACGACGACATGCGGGCCGCAGCGATGGTGAATAAGGGCTCCGCCGTTTTCGACATCCCCGGCAGATTCGATGAGGGCGCCGCGTTGCTCGTAACCGCTATCGATACAGCGGTCGAAGAAGGCGATGTCTTCAGCGCGTTGCGCGGGTTGAACAACCTGCTGCAGGGCGTACTCGTGCGGTGGCCCGCGGATCAGGTCTGGTCGCACATCGCGCGGATGAGCGAATTGGTTTCCAGGTTCGGCCGGCATGACTGGGTGTCCAGCCTGGCGGGAATCACCGCGGCGTATCACTCGAATGCGCTCGGCGATCCCATTGCCGCGCGCACCGTGCTCGATGACGCGCTGATCGACTCGACGGCCGACGCGGGTGGCAAGCGCGGATGGCTGTTGGCCGAACGCGCCTGGCTCGCCGGCGAGCTTGGCGAGGACGAAGTGTTGACCGCGGCGAGCGCGATGTATGCGCTCGGCCCAGTCGTCGCAGGCGGTACAGGCAAGTCACACGATCATTGGCTCGAGACCCTGAGCATGGAGGCAGCGGCGCGAGTCGGCGACGTGGCGACTGTCACCCGCCGACTCGCTGACCTAGGCCAACGTGCCGTCGCCGCGCCGACCGGGGTCTGCGACCTGTCGTCGTGGACCTGGGGCGTCGGACTGCTGGCCGCGGTTCGGGCCAAACTCCCCCCCGACGATGTCTCGCACGTGCTTGAGTTGCTCTTCGTCAGCCCGAACCGATCGATTCGCGACGTTGATGTCGGATGGAGTCTGCACGTGCAGGCCGCGGTCGCAGCTGCATCCGGCGATCATGGCGCCGCGGTCGATCTGTACAGGGCCGCACTTGCCGAGCCGCGCCGGCGTCCGGGTGCGATCGTCGATGCCGACGTCCGGATCGGACTGGCCCGCAGTCTGCTGGTGCTGGGCAAGATCGACGAGGCGCAGGCTGCTGCGAGTGAAGCCGAGGAGTTCCTTGCTCGGTGGACGGGCTGGCGCCGCGACGAACTCGAGGCGTTGCAGCATCGTCTTGCATCTGGCGGAGCCCGGGTGGTGTCGGGTCAGTTAACCGCGCGCGAACTCGAAGTTGCGACACTCGTTGCCGAGGGGCTGAGCAACTCAGAAATCGGCCGCAAACTGTTCATCTCGACGAAGACGGCCTCGGTGCATGTGTCGAATATCCTGGCGAAGTTGTCGATGACGTCACGCACCCAGATCGCCGCATGGGCGGTATCGGAGCGCGCGGCGCACTAGCGGACGACTGAGATTTGTGACGGAAGTTCACCTCTGAGGTGAGTAGCGTCATGAATTTGGTGTGATGCCGCTCACTTGCTGAGGCGCTGGGAGCGCTGCCGGCGCCGATTGCCGATGGACGATGGCGGCCGAGGCGTCGCGGGCACGGTAGTCTGTAATCGTCGCTCCGCCTCGCGGAGTACATGATCGCCCTGTTCGCCCGACTCGGGCGGGGGCCTCTTGATCACTAAAAATCTGCTGCGGCAATTTTGACGCTCGCTCGCGTGCACCATCGCGCACGCGCGCAACGCCGGCAACCGAAAGGCTGCGATCATGACAACTCGCTTCGGATTCGTCAGTACGTACCCGCCGACCATCTGTGGTCTCGCGACTTTCACCTCCTCCCTCTTCAACGAGCTGGTGACATCAGCCGGCAACGAGGGTCGCGTCATTCGCCTCGTCGAGACGCCCCAACCGCACGCCGGTCCGGAGATCGTCGGCGAACTGGTTGCCGGCGACCCGCGCAGTGCCGATCGAGCGGCCGCGTTGCTGAACGACGGTGACATCGCTGTCGTGCAACACGAGTACGGCGTCTACGGCGGACCCGACGGCGACGAAATCTTGCTGCTCCTGCGCGCTCTCACCGTGCCGTCTGTCGTCGTCCTGCATACCGTGCTCAGCGCCCCGACCGCGCACCAGAAGTCGGTCCTCGAGGCAGTGGTCGAATCGGCGGATGCGGTCGTCACGATGACGGTGACTGCGCACAATCGGCTCGCGACTGGCTACGCGGTCGACATGCGGAAGGTCAATGTCATTCCGCACGGTGCACCGGCTGTCCGCAGTCACGAATTGTCGGTGCACACGGACCGGCCGACCGTGTTGACGTGGGGCTTGATTGGTCCGGGCAAGGGCATCGAGTGGGGCATCGAAGCGATGGCCGCTCTCGCCGACCTGTACCCGACGCCCCGTTATGTGGTCGCCGGTCAGACGCATCCCAAGGTGCTGTTGCGTGACGGCGAGGCTTATCGCGATCGACTCAAGGCGCAGGTGGCTGCACTCAAGCTCGGCGAAAGCGTCAGCTTCGACAGCCGCTACCGTGACAGCGTGTCCCTCGGCGAGTTGGTCGATTCAGCGGACGTCGTGTTGTTGCCGTACGACTCGACCGACCAGGTCACCTCGGGTGTTCTCATCGAGGCCGTCGGCGCGCTGAAGCCGGTCATCGCGACCCGCTTCCCGCACGCCATCGAGTTGTTGGGCGATGGTGCGGGACTGCTTGTGCCGCAAAAGAACCCGGCGGCAATCGCCGCGGCGCTTCGTATCTTGCTCACTGATCACGAGCTCGCGGCCGGCATGACGAAGGCGGCTGGAGCTGCTGGGTCCGAGCTGATGTGGGCGGCCGTCGCACAGCGTTATCTCGACCTGGCGGGCGATCTGATCAGCGCGCGCGTGGCCGCATGAATACCGCCCCGGCGCTCGCGAGGCCGGTGTTCGATCACCTACACCGCCTGACCGACGGTAGGGGACTTTTCGAGCACGCGCAGTACGGTAACCCGCGACCCGAGCATGGCTACTGCCTCGACGACGTGGCACGCGCGCTGGTCGTGATCTGCCGCGAA
>DASRZB010000484.1:0-3163 GCA_035653855.1 Acidothermaceae bacterium
GCCAGCTTCCGCTTGGTCACCGAGGAGTCTTGGGTGAAGCTGCGCATCGCATGCCACGTGGCCATGCCTTGGCCCATGCTCACTGCAACCTCACCCGCTCATCGTCTCCCGCCGTTCGTCGGCACGTCGATTTCGTCAGCACAAGGCATCCTCCCACCGCACCAAACGCCCGGCGGCCGCCGCGACTTCCCGCCGTCATCCGTCATCAGGCTTCGTTCGCCGCGAGCGCAATCCCCGCGACGAGGTCGCCGACAAATCGATGTCGGTCGACAGCCGACTCGCGAAGCACTGCCTTGGCGACCGTTGTAACCTCCCGTGGCGTTCGAAGAACGGTCGCGACCATCTCCGCAACCGCCACGTCAAGCATCTCCGGCGCCACTGACAGATTCGCCAAGCCGACAGCGGCCGCCACCTGGCCCGAGATCGCCGCGCCGGTGACGACGAACTCCAGTGCCCGCGAGTACCCCATCAGTTCACCGAGCCGCGCGACGCCGCTCACTGAGCGGGACGGCGCCAACTGCGCGTCATCCGCAACAATTCGCACGTCGCAGGCCAAGGCGGCGTCCAGCCCAGCACCAATCACTCGCCCGCTCATCGCCGCGACAGTGATCACGTCAGGACGGGTTAGCCATTCGATGGCAGCCGTGGGCGGCTCGTCGGACGAACCATCGGCGTCCGCACTATTGACGAAATCGGCGCCTTCCCCACGCAGCACCACCACCCGGGTAGCCCCGGTCAGATTGCGCCCAGCCGCGGTTAGCGCGTCCCACACCTCAGCCGGGCCGCTGCGCGGCAATGACTCCGGGCCGCTGCGCGGCAATGACACGGTGACGACCTGCTCGATGGACACGCTAGCGACCTTAAACCGCGTGCCGAGGACGTGGCGGCCAGTGCGCCGCCGGCATCACCCCGCCGGATCCTTTGAGGAATCCCCGGCAGGCGGGAATCAGGCTCTCTTTGGCTTGCCTCGCGTGGCTCCGCCACGCCCGCGCAAGGTCGCGCCCGACTCGGTCAGGATGCGGTGGACGAAGCCGTAGGACCGTCCAGTCGCGTCGGCCAGTGAGCGGATGCTCGCGCCTCCGTCGTACTTCTTCTTGAGGTCGCCTGCCAGCCGGTCGCGGTCGCCGCCGGTGACCCGGCTGCCCTTCTTGAGAGTGTCGGCCACGGTTTCTCCCTCTCTAGCTCGGATTGTGTGCATGGGAGCCCTGTCTAGCCATGATCACCCATCATTGGCCCATCGGCCACCCGGGCGGCCGACGAGATCGAGTTCTCACCCGATCAGGCGAGCGCGACCAGGTCAGAGAGTTCTTCGCTCCAGATGTCCTCGACGCCGTCTGGCAGCAGTAGGACGCGTTCGGGCGACAGCGCCTCGACGGCGCCCTCGTCGTGCGTGACCAGCACGATCGCGCCGCGGTAGCCGCGCAACGCCCCGAGGACCTCTTCGCGGCTCGCTGGGTCGAGGTTGTTCGTCGGCTCGTCGAGCAGCAGCACATTCGCACTCGACACCACCAGTCGGGCCAGTGCAAGACGCGTCTTCTCGCCACCCGACAACGTGCGGGTCGGTTGTTCGACCGTGTCGCCGGAGAACAGGAAGCTGCCAAGAACCCGTCGCAACTCGACGTCTGCCAGATCTGGCGATGAGGAACGCATCGTCTCGAGCACCGTCGCGTCGGGCTCGAGTGTCTCGTGCTCCTGCGCGTAGTAGCCGAGCTTCAACCCGTGGCCGGCGAGTACTTCTCCAGTGTCGGCAGGCTCGACGCCAGCGAGTGTTCGGAGCAGTGTCGTCTTGCCGGCGCCGTTGAGACCGAGGATCACGACCCGGCTGCCTCTGTCGATCGCAAGGTCGACATCGGTGAAAACCTCAAGCGATCCGTACGACTTCGACAAGCCGGTTGCCGACAGCGGCACCTTGCCGCACGGTGCAGGCTCGGGGAACCGCAGCTTTGCGACCCGGTCGTGCTTGCGGACTTCTTCCAAGCCGGCAAGCAATTTGTGAGCTCGCTTCTCCATGTTCTGCGCAGCAGTGGCCTTTGTCGCCTTGTAGCGCATGCGATCGGCTTGAGCTTGCAATGTCGTTGCTTTGCGTTCCGCATTTGCGCGCTCGCGTTTGCGACGACGCTCGTCGGCTTCGCGTTGCTCGAGGTAGGTCTTCCAGCCGACGTTGTAGACATCGAGTACTGCACGCGTGGCATCGAGATGCAGAACCCGGTTCACCGTTGTTTCGAGCAACGTGACGTCGTGGCTGATGAGAACCAGCCCGCCCTTGTGCGAGCGCAGGAATTCCCTGAGCCAGGCGATCGAATCGGCGTCGAGGTGGTTGGTCGGTTCGTCGAGGAGCAACGTCTCTGCGCCGGAGAACAGAATGCGCGCGAGTTCGACCCGACGTCGCTGCCCACCGGACAACGTGCCGAGCGGCTGTCCGAGCACGCGGTCAGGCAGCCCGAGACTGGCCGCGATGGACGCGGCCTCCGATTCGGCCGCGTATCCACCTAAGACATGAAAGTGGTCTTCGATCCGGCTGTACTTGCGAACGGCAGCATCACGCACCCCGTCGTCAGAACTGCCCATGCTGGTTTCGGCCGCGCGCATGTCGCGGACCACGACGTCGAGACCGCGCGCGGACAAGATGCGGTCGCGAGCTAGGACGTCGAGGTCACCGGTCCGCGGATCCTGCGGAAGGTAGCCGATCTGGCCCGTGTTCGTCACTGAACCCGCGGCAGGCAACAGTTCGCCGGCGAGCACCTTGGTTAGTGTGGTCTTGCCCGCGCCATTGCGCCCGACGAGACCGATGCGGTCGCCCGGCGCGACCCGGAACGTCACGGCGTCGAGCAACACCCGAGAGCCGACGCTGATCTCGACGTCGGTGGCGGTGATCACGAAAACATACCCTTCGATTGCGTGCAGTGGCCGACCACGGAACAACGATCAGACGTTGAATCCGATGGCGCGCAACTGCTCCCGGCCGTCGTCGGTGATCTTGTCGGGCCCCCAGGGTGGCATCCAGACCCAATTGATTTTGAAGTCCGTCACCAGCCCATCGAGGGCACTGCGGGTCTGGTCTTCGATCACGTCGGTGAGTGGGCAGGCCGCCGAGGTCAACGTCATGTCGATCGTCGCAATTCCCTGATCGTCGAGGGCAAGGTCATAGATGAGCCCTAGGTCG
>DASRZB010000485.1:0-2925 GCA_035653855.1 Acidothermaceae bacterium
CCGCGTTTGGACCACGTCGCTCATCGGGGACTGCCAGGGCATCGGTTTGGTCGGCTCCACCCTCGTCGCGGGGTATCACCGCAACACCGCGAACTCCTCGACCCCGTTCCCCTACTTCGCTACTCAGTTGGAACTGTCGAACGGTCGGCTGACGACGTGGGACCCCAAGATCACCGGCAACCAGTCGAACGCGGACGGCGGCAACAATGGCGTCCAGGCGATCTACGTCGACCAGAGCACGCATGTTCTCTACTTGGCGGGCGCATTCACCAGCCCGTCGGCCCACAAGTCTTTGATCGCGTTTAGCTTCTAGAGCTACTCAGATGGAGCAGCCAGCTCCAAGACTTCGTTCAACCTGCCGGTCAGAAACGTTCGCTCGAGTTCGTTGTCTGCGAGCGCGATGGCTGACTGGTAGGCCTGCCCAGCCTCGTTGAATCGATCGAGGCGACGCAACAAGTCAGCGCGAGTGGCCGGCAAGTATCGATACCCGGCGAGTCGTCCGGACGCGTCGAGCGCGTCAACCTCGTCGAGTGCGGCTTGGGGGCCCTCGACCATCAGGACGGCGACACAGCGATTCAGGGCGACCACCGGGGATGGCCAGCGCGCAAGCAACTCGTCATAGAGCTCCAGCACTTGTGGCCAATCGGTCTCCGCGTAACTGGGAGCTTCTGCATGCACCGCCGCGATCGCCGCCTGCACGCCAAACCGGCCGGCTCCCCCGCCGCGCAATGCGTTGACCACGAGCGTGAGGCCTTCGGCGATCTGTGCGCGGTCCCACTGCGTGCGATCTTGCTCCTCGAGCAACAGCATCCGGCCCGTGGCATCAACTCGGGTTAACCGACGCGCGTCGGTCAGCAGAATCACCGCGAGCAGACCACGAACCTCGCGCTCATCGGGCATCAGCGCGAGCAGCATCCGCGCCAACCCGAGCGACCGATCCACCAGATCGGCTCGGACCAGCTGCTCCCCCGCCGGCGCGGTGTGCCCGGTTGTGTAAAGAAGATGGACGACGGTCAGCACCGCGTCGAGCCGGTCCGGCAGTTCTGCAGAGTCCGGTACCCGATAAGGAATGTGCGCCAGCGCAATCTTCTTCTTCGCACGTGTGACGCGGGCAGCCATCGTTGGCTCCGGCACGAGGAAGACCTGCGCGATCTCGGCTGTCGTCAATCCACACACCAGCCGCAGGGTCAACGCCACCTGTGCCTCCCGGCCCAGCGCCGGGTGGCAGCAAGTGAAGACCAACCGCAGCCGGTCGTCGGGAATCAGCTCAGCGTCCTCCACGTCGGCCGGGACCACGTCGGGCTCGACGAGCAGCGGCAACTTCCCGCGCAGGGTCTGGTGCCGTCGGTGGATGTCCACGGCGCGATGGCGGGCCGCCGTCGTGAGCCATGCGGCCGGATTGCTGGGTATGCCGTCGCGGGTCCAGGCATCCAGCGCTGACACGTACGCGTCTTGCACGCACTCCTCGGCAAGGTCGATATCGCCGGCAACGCGCGCCGTCGCTGCGAGCACGAACGCCCACTCGCGACGATGCGCGTCGGCGATTGCTCGATGTACCTCGTCGGAGGAAGTGCTCACCCGCCGGAGAGATCCCAGATCGGACGGACCTCAACCCCGCCAAACGGAGCTGGACACAGTTTCGAGATGGCGAGCGCCTGGTCGAGGTCTGCGGCCTCGATCAGGTAGTAGCCGCCGAGCGCTTCCTTCGTCTCCACGAACGGACCATCGGTCACGATGTCGTCACGGATCGACGTCGCGGTTGTCGTCGGCTGCAGGGCGTTGCCGCCGAGCATCGTGCCGCCGAGTGTCGGGATCTGCTCCGCGAACCGGGTATGCGCCTGCATCGTGGCGCCGAGGTCGTCGGGAGAAGCGTTCGCGTATCCCTCTTCACTCTCGTAGATGAGGATCAGGTATTGCGCCATGGGTATTCCTCCGCGATCGGTTGCACGCCGACGTGCTTGACATCAGGACGACGATTGGCGAGGCCCGAAATCGACAGCCGGTCAAGATGCCACTGAGGATGATTGTGCCCGAGGGCAGGACGGACGCTCGCGCGCACCTGCGCGTTACGGTGGCGTCGATAGCCTCACACCGTGATTGTGCTCGCGCTCGTGCTGAGCGCTTTTGCCGTTGGCCTTGACAACTTTGCGGCTGCGATAGGGATCGGTATCGCCGGCGTCGACGCGCGCACCCGATTGCGGGTCGCGGTGATCTTCGGCTTCTTCGAAGCGGCGATGCCTCTCATCGGTCTACTCATCGGGCACGGCTCGGCGCACGGTATCGGGCAGGCAACGCGATACATCGGCGGTGGATTGCTCGCTGCGGCCGGGTTGTGGTCACTCGTCGAGGCGCGCAGGAGCGTCGATTCACCTGACAGCCACGATGTGTTGCAAAGAGCCGGGCAAAGCTCACGCGCGCTGGTGATGTCTGGGCTCGCTCTGTCGATCGACAATCTCGTGATCGGGTTCGGGCTCGGTGTCACGAAGACACCGCTCGTGGCTTCATTGATTGTGTTCGCCATCGTGAGCATCGGTCTGAGCCTGGCCGGTCTCGAACTCGGCCGGACCCTCGGCGCGAGGATGCAAGGGCGCGCCGACTGGGTGGCCGGCGTCGTGTTGATCGCCGTCGGGGCATTGATCGCCGCGAACGTCCTTTAGGCGGGCGAGCCCTGCGCGAGCAGATGTTCTGACGGAGTAGCCGGGACGGCGTCACCCTGTTCCTCGGTCACGGCGAAACCGGTGACGTTGCCGATCGGCGTCGTGAACCGGCCCGCTCGCACAGGCCCCGAGGTCGGGTCCGTGTGCAAAGCGCCGACGCCCACGGGAGCTTTGCCCGACGACAGAGCCCATAGGACGTAGACGTCGCCCTTAGGTGTCACAGGCAGGCCATGCGGATCGATATACGCCGTGTTGTCAAGCACCATGA
>DASRZB010000486.1:0-15009 GCA_035653855.1 Acidothermaceae bacterium
GACACCAGCGACACCTCTGGCAGGTCGAGACCTTCGCGTAGGAGGTTGATACCGACAAGAACGTCGAACTCACCGAGTCGAAGCTCGCGAAGCAACTCGACGCGACGCAGGGTGTCGACCTCGCTGTGCAAGTAGCGCACCCGGATACCGAGCTCGAGCAAGTAGTCGGTGAGGTCTTCGGACATCTTCTTCGTCAACGTCGTGACGAGCACCCGCTCGTTGCGCTCGGCACGCAACCGGATCTCGTGCACCAGGTCGTCGATCTGGCCCTTGCTTGGCTTCACCACGATCTCGGGGTCGATGAGACCGGTTGGCCGGATCACCTGCTCGACGACATCACCTTGGACACGGCCCAACTCATACGGCCCTGGGGTAGCCGAGAGGTAGACCGTCTGACCGATGCGATCGACGAACTCCTCCCAGCGAAGCGGCCGGTTGTCCATTGCGCTCGGGAGTCGGAACCCGTGCTCCACGAGATTGCGTTTACGTGACATGTCGCCCTCGTACATGCCGCCAATCTGCGGCACGGTGACATGCGACTCGTCAATGACAAGCAGGAAGTCTTCGGGGAAGTAGTCAAGCAACGTGTTCGGCGCAGTGCCAGCAGCGCGGCCATCGATGTGGCGGCTGTAGTTTTCGATACCCGAGCAACTACCGACCTGCCGCATCATCTCGAGGTCGTACGTCGTGCGCATGCGCAGCCGTTGCGACTCAAGCAACTTGCCTTGCTTTTCCAGCTCGGCGAGACGTTCTTCAAGCTCTGCCTCGATACCGGCGATCGCTCGTTCCATCCGCTCCGGACCCGCGACGTAGTGCGATGCCGGAAAGACGTACAACTCTTTGTCTTCGGTAACCAGCTCACCAGTCAACGGATGGAGCGTCGACAGGCGCTCGATCGTGTCGCCGAACATCTCGATTCGCACCGCGAGCTCTTCGTACTGAGGAATGATCTCGATCGTGTCGCCACGCACCCGGAACGTGCCGCGGGTGAATGCGACGTCGTTGCGCGTGTACTGAATCTCGACCAGTTTGCGGAGCAGCTTGTCGCGCTCGATCTCTTGGCCGACCTTCAGCCTGACCATGCGGTCGACGTACTCCTGCGGCGTGCCGAGGCCGTAGATGCACGAAACGCTCGCCACCACGACGACGTCGCGCCGGGTCAGCAGGCTATTCGTGGCCGAATGCCGCAACCGCTCGACCTCGTCGTTGATCGAGGAGTCTTTCTCGATGTAGGTATCGGTCTGCGGGATGTAGGCCTCGGGCTGGTAGTAGTCGTAGTAGCTCACGAAGTACTCGACCGCGTTGTTCGGGAGCATCTCGCGCAGCTCGTTGGCCAGCTGGGCCGCCAGGGTCTTGTTCGGAGCCATCACCAGCGTCGGCCGCTGGAGCCGCTCGACGAGCCACGCGGTCGTCGCCGACTTGCCGGTGCCGGTGGCGCCGAGTAGCACGGCATCGCGGTCGCCGCGCTTGATCCGCGCCTCGAGATCGGCGATCGCGGTCGGCTGGTCGCCGGACGGCGTGAAGTCGCTGACAACCTGCAGCGGTGCCACACTGCGCACAAGATCGGTGACGGGTCTCACGCAGAACACCGTACGTGGTCGCTCCGACAGTTTCCTCCGCAGCGGAACCGCGCCCGATGCGGGCGCGGTTCAGGGGCGGTCGGGACAGGTGTGACGGACGTGCATCGCTGGTGCCATAGTGGCCAAAGATTCTCGCAGAATTCGCTTCCCAGTAAGGGGATTCTCCCCTAACGTTTCGTCTCGCAAGAAGTGATCCGCCGCTCCCGGGCAACTGGGAAAGTGTCGCAGCTGGCTTCGGTCGGCGGTGACGGGCGGGGAGCCACTTGCAATGTGACCCCCTGGGCTTCGGCTCGGGGGGTCACGTAATTCCGCCCCTTCGATCGCCACGACGCACAAGCAGTGCCGCCCACAGCCGCACGACCTCGGCCTGCAATTCCGTCAGCGTCCCGTCGTTGGCGATGACCCACCAGGCGATCGCGGCACGCTCCTCATCCGAGGCCTGCACAGCGATTCGGGCGCGCGCATCGCCCTCCGACATCCCACGAGACCGCAGTACCCGGTCCAGCCGCGCCGCGAGGGACGCCTGCACCGCCACCACGACGTCGTACTCCCCCGCCAGCTTCCGCTCGGCCAGCAACGGGACCCCGACGACGACGATCGCGTCGAAAGGAGCAGCCGCGATCCTGCGCCGCGTTTCGGCCCGGATCAGCGGGTGGGTGATGGCTTCGAGACGGGCGCGTTCGCCAGCGTCCGCAAACACGGTGGTCGCGAGGCTCCGCCGATCAAGCTCGCCATTGTCGGCGACGACGGCCGCGCCGAAGGCCGCCACCACTGCATCGAACCCAGGCGTTCCCGGCAACACGACATCGCGGGCGACCAGATCGGCGTCGATGCCGACAGCGCCGAGCGCAACCAGTTCGTCGAGGACCGCACTCTTGCCCGAACCGAGCCCACCGGTCAGGCCGACGGTTAGTGCCGGCACTGACTGCTCACGCGGACCCGCCAGCCGAGAGCGATGGTGACGCCGAGGGAGCCGCGCCGAATCGCAGCATCACTGCAGCTATCGCCTCCAGCGCCGTCGGCGCCTTGTCCGACGTCACCAAAGTCGGTGAGAGTTCGACGACGATGGTCCTGGCGAGGTCGCTCATGACCAGCTCGCTGGACGTCGGACCGATCAGGACGAACGCGGGCTTGCCACCGACGCTCACGTTCGACACAGCCGCGCTCGCCCCGTCGGCCTCAATGGTCAGCTGCACGCGGCCGGCGGCCGTCGACGCGTCGGTGTAGGTGATGTACGAGACCTGCATGAGCGGTACCGGGGTTGGGCTAGCCGTCGGCTTCGCGCTGGCCGTCGGCTTCGGGCTCGCCGTCGATGTCGGGGTGGGAGCCGTAGGCGCCACGGTGGGAGCACCTGGCGCCGTGCCGTACGTGCACGTCACTCGACCGGTGCGGCCTGACTGCGGCACCGGCGCGGCCTTCAGATAGTTGACCTGCCCCAGGATGCCAAACCCGAGGATGCCCTCGAGCGTGCCCAGTGGCAGCAGCTGCGAACAGCCGGCCGGCAAACCCGGGGCGGACGGCGAGGCGCTGACCGTAGCGGACGTGCTCGCCGCAGCGACGGTCGGCGTCGGCGCGAGCGTGGGTGCGGCGCTGCTGCTGCTCTGGCTGACCACGGGCGCCGGGATAATCGGCTTCGCCTTCGAGGTGCACCCGGTGGCACCGACTGCAACCGCGAGACCGGCGAGACCAGCCACCGCGCGCCAGCTCCGGACTCCCATGGCGGCAGGCTAATCCTTGAGAGGCTCCAAAAACGGCGGACCCCGCCGAAGCGAGACCCGCCGTTTTCGAATGGACTGGCCCAAACTGCTGGAGTCGGCCGTCAGTCAGCTGGCGATCAGCTCTCGCCGCTCGTCAGCTTGCGCCGCAATTCTTCGAGCTGCGCGTCGGAGGCAAGGCTGCCCGCTGGCGCGTCAGGATCGACGTCCGACGCACTGGCGTCAGCCGGCGCATCGGGCGTGGACGAACTGGACGACGTCGAACTCGACGTAGTCGCGCCCTCCTCCGTGCCTGCGGCCGCTTCGGCCTTCTGTGCCTCGACAATCTGGCTCTGGTGAGCCTCGAAGCGCGCCCGCGCCTCGGCGTACTGGCGCTCCCACTCGGCCTGCTTCTCTTCGTGCCCCGGCAGCCATTCGTTGGTCTCGGAGTCGAAGCCTTCGGGATAGATGTAGTTGCCCTCGGCGTCGTAGTTCGCCGCCATACCGTAGAGCGTCGGGTCGAAATGGCTGTCAGTGACAGCACTGTCGCCGCTGCTCTCGTTGGCCTGCTTCAGCGACAAACTGATGCGCCGACGCTCGAGGTCGATGTCGATGACCTTGACGAAGATCTCGTCGCCCACCTGGACGACCTGCTCGGGAATCTCGACGTGCCGCTCGGCGAGCTCGGAGATGTGCACCAGGCCCTCGATGCCCTCTTCGACGCGCACGAAGGCACCGAACGGAACCAGCTTGGTGACCTTGCCTGGCACGACCTGGCCGATCGCGTGGGTACGCGCGAAGGCTTGCCACGGGTCTTCCTGAGTCGACTTCAATGACAGCGAGACGCGCTCGCGGTCCATGTCGACGTCGAGCACCTCGACGGTGACCTCGTTGCCGACCTCGACGACCTCGCTCGGGTGGTCGATGTGCTTCCACGACAACTCGGACACGTGAACCAGACCATCGACACCACCGAGGTCGACGAACGCACCGAAGTTGACGATCGAACTGACGACGCCGTTGCGGATCTGACCCTTCTTCAAGGTCGTTAGGAACGTCTGGCGAACCTCGGACTGGGTCTGCTCAAGCCATGCGCGACGCGAGAGCACGACGTTGTTGCGGTTCTTATCAAGCTCGATGATCTTCGCTTCGAGCTCGCGCCCCACGTAGGGCTGCAGGTCGCGCACGCGACGCATCTCGACGAGGGACGCCGGCAGGAAGCCACGCAGGCCGATGTCGAGGATCAGGCCGCCCTTGACGACCTCGATGACGGTCCCGGTGACGATGTCGTCGTTTTCCTTGATCTGCTCGATCGTGCCCCACGCGCGCTCGTACTGCGCGCGCTTCTTGGACAGGATCAGCCGACCCTCCTTGTCCTCCTTCTGGAGAACCAGGGCTTCGATGTGGTCACCCACTTTGACGATGTCGTTCGGGTCGACATCGTGCTTGATCGACAGTTCGCGGGAGGGAATGACGCCCTCGGTCTTGTAACCGATGTCGAGCAACACTTCGTCGCGGTCGACCTTCACGATCGTGCCGTCGACGATGTCGCCGTCGTTGAAGTACTTGATCGTCTCATCGATCGCCGCGAGGAAATCCTCGGAGGATCCGATGTCATTCACCGCCACCTGAGGTGACACGTGAGGGGCGGCGCCGAGGACGGTCTCGGGTCGTACGTAGGTGCTGCTGGTCATAAGGGGGTGGACTCCGGTCGCGGACAACAGGTTGGCAGGCGCGCACGGGCCCGTCGTCTCAGCCGCGAACGGCGGCCACACTGCGTCTGTTAAGCGCGGGAGGGGTTACCGAAGTCGACCGAAGCGATCGCGAACCTGCTCCATACCGAGGTACACGCAGGCCCACACGCAGCAACCACTTTACGTGGCACGCTGTGAACCGGTCAATCCGGGCCACTCACGCCCAGATTCGTCCTCGTGACGGTACAGAGAGGCGTGGCTTTGAGCTCTGAGGTCGGACGGCGAGCGGTGGGCGCCGATGAGACGGTGCGGGCCAACCGGCGCTGGTGGGATGCCGCCGCTGATGACTACCAGTCCGAGCACGGTGAGTTCCTCGGCGGGGGCGATGCGGCCCGGTTCGTCTGGGGTCCTGAAGGACTGGACGAAGCCGACGCCCAGCTGCTCGCACCGGTCGCCGGCCTGACCGGACGACGGGTGCTCGAGGTCGGCTGCGGAGCAGCGCAGTGCTCGCGATGGTTGGCCGACCAGGGCGCGGTGGCGCTGGCCCTCGACCTGTCGATGCGCCAGCTGACCCACGCGGCCCCGCACCCCGACGTCCGGCTTATCCAGGCTGACGCGTGCGCGCTCCCGCTTGTGGATTCCAGCGTCGACCTCGCGTGCAGCGCCTACGGGGCGCTGCCCTTCGTAGCCAGCTCCGCCGACGTGCTGCGCGAGGTGTTCCGGGTGCTGCGGCCCGGTGGCCGCTTCGTCTTCTCGGTGACCCACCCGATCCGCTGGGCGCTGCCTGACGACCCGGGGGCTGGCGGTCTCACGGTCAGCTCGTCGTACTTCGACCGCACGCCGTACGTCGAAGCGGACGCCGATGGGCGGGCAACCTACGTCGAGCACCACAGAACGCTGGGTGACCGCGTGCGCGACATCGTCGGCGCTGGTTTCAAACTCACCGATCTGGTCGAGCCGCCTTGGCCGGACACGAACCTGCGCACATGGGGTGGCTGGTCACCGCTGCGCGGTCGACTCATTCCCGGCACCGCCATCTTCACCTGTGATAAACCCGGCGGCTAGCCAAGAAGCTGGCCGCCGCCGGGTGTACGCACGCTGAAGGATCAGCTGGACGGGGACGCCAACGCGGACAGTTCTGCCAGCGCCGACGCTTCCGCTGCGGACGCCTGCGCCTGCGCCGACGCGTTGTCGCCAGCCCCGGTGTCGATGCCGCAGGTGTTCTTCAGATAGGCGTCAACGTTCTGTGTCGCCTGCTGCACGGCTGGCGTCTCGAGCGGCGCCTCGACGCTCGGGTCAATCTTGCTGAAATCGTAGTTGACCTTCGCGAGCGCGCCGTAGAACTGGTCGAGCGCGCCAAACAAGGTGACTAGGTCGCCTTTGATGGCGCCCGGCGCCGACGAAAGCACACCGGCCTTGATGCTCTGGTACTCCTGCACGCTTGCCTTGATCGAGTCGATGCCTGTTCCGCTTGCCGCCGCTTTGGCCACGCTGGAGTTAACTTCGGCGGCAACCTGCTGGCAGAACTTGCCGCCACCCGTGGCGACCACCTTCGACGGCGACGGTAGCGCCGCAGTGGCCGAAGCGGCTGCCACCCCAGCGGCACTCGTTGCGGCCGCGGCTGCCGGTGGCGTTGATCCTGTGGACGATGCGGGCGTCTTCTTCGATGAGCAGCCGGCAAGAAGGCCGACTATCGCGAGCGCAGCGACTCCGGCGGTACCAAGACGGTGGAACGATGTGGTCCTGCTCACGAGCGTCTCCCCAGATAGATGGATCAAGTACCTGCGACCGGTCGGCGGACGACCACTCGGGAAGAGACGTAGGCCCGCCGCTTGATACATCCAGACTCGGTAGATCCCCGGAATGTGGACGGCAAAGAAGATACCGGCGGTGTCATCGGCGGACCAACCTGAACAAGCTCTGACGGCGCAGAGCAACGAAACCGTTATGAGATGTACGGCCTAGTGTCCCGCCGCGTCCCAGTTCAGACCTACCCCGACCGAGACATCGAGCGGTGCCTTCAGTGGGTAGGCGCCCGCCATTTCACGTCGGACCAGCTCCTCGACGTCCGCCCGTTCGCCGTTTGCAATCTCGAACACCAGCTCGTCGTGGACCTGCAACAGCATCCGTGACTTCAACTGCGCGGCGCGTAGCGCGCGGTCGACGTTGAGCATCGCCACCTTGATGATGTCGGCGGCACTCCCCTGGATCGGCGCGTTCAACGCCATGCGCTCGGCCATCTCGCGCCGCTGCCTGTTGTCGCTATTCAGGTCAGGTAGGTAGCGCCGACGGCCGAGAATCGTCTCGGTGTAGCCGTCCTGCCGAGCCCGCTCAACGACGCGGCTCAGGTAGTCCCGCACCCCGCCGAACCGCTGGAAGTACTCGTCCATGAGACCGCGCGCTTCGTCGGCGCCGATGCCCAGCTGTTGCGACAACCCATACGCCGACAGGCCATAAGCGAGCCCGTAGTTCATGGCCTTCACCCGGTTGCGAAGCACGCCGTCGACCTGTTCGAGTGGCACGCCGAAGACACTGGCCGCCGTCGTGGCGTGGAAGTCGAATCCCGAGCTGAACGCCTCGACCAGCGCGTCGTCGCCCGACAGGTCGGCCATGATGCGCATCTCTATCTGGCTGTAGTCGGCAGTCATCAGCGATTCGAACCCCGCACCAACCACGAAGGCCTGCCGAATCCGTCGACCCTCGGCGGTGCGGATCGGGATGTTCTGCAGGTTCGGATCCGTCGACGACAGCCGACCGGTCGCCGCGACCAACTGGTTGAACGTCGTGTGCACCCTGCCGTGGTCGTCGATCATCGGGATCAGCGAATCAACGACGGTCTTCAACCGAGACACGTCACGGTGGTGCAGCAGGTGCTCGAGGAGCGGGTGTTCGGTTTGTACCAACAAACTCTGCAGAGCATCGGCGTCGGTCGTGTACCCGGTCTTGATGCGCTTGGTCTTCGGCAGCCCGAGTTCGTCGAACAGGATCTGCTGCAGTTGCTTGGGAGAGCCGAGATTGAACTCGCGCCCGACCACGGCGAACGCTGCTTGCTCGGCGACCTTGACCGAGGCGCCGAGCTCGCTCGACAGGTCGGCGAGCACGTCGAGGTCGGTGGCGATGCCGACCTGCTCAAGACCCGCCAGGACGCCGATCAAGGGCAGCTCGACGTCGGTCAGCAAGCTCGCGGCCCCGCGCTCGCCAAGGTCACCGTCGAGGGCGGTGGCGAGATCAAGTACGGCACGGGCACGCACGATCTGATTGACCGCGTTGCCGTCTTCGTCGAGGCCGTCGAGTGACAGCTGCGCCGCCTCGATCGGGCCGCCCGAGCTGTCGGCGCGCAGCTCCCGATGCAGGTAGCGCAGCGCCAGATCGCCGAGATCGAAGGACCGCTGACCCGGCAACGCGAGGTAGGCGGCGAGCGCAGTGTCACTGCTGAGGCCGGCTAGTGGCCACCCGCGGGCCGCCAGCGCGAGGATCGGCCCCTTCGCGTCGTGCAACGCCTTCGGCTGATCGGGATCGGCAAACCATGCAGCCATCGCGCGGTCGTCGGCCTCGGTCAGCTGGGTCGGATCGACGTAGGCGCCGGTGCCATCGGGGGCGGCCAGCGCCAGGCCCGTGACGACACCCGTGCCGCGCCCCCAGCTACCGGCAACCGACACTCCGAGCCGCACTCCTGGGGCACTGTGCTCGCCGAGCCAGGCAGAAACCTCATCGGCGCCAAGCTGGCCGCCCTCGACGGTGAATCCGGCGTCGGCTTCGGGCTCTGGCGCGGACAACGTGGCGTACAGCCGCTCGCGCAAGACCCGGAACTGCAGCGAGTCGAAGACGCGGTGCACTGCCTCGCGATCCCATTGGCCCAGGTGCAGATCGTGCGGGCCGACCGGGAGCGGCACGTCGCGGATCAGCTCCGTCAACTGCCGGTTGCGCAGCACCGAGGAGAGATGGTCGCGCAACAGGCCGCCGGCTTTGCCAGGAACCTCGTCGACCCGATCGACGAGGGATGTCAACGACCCGAAGTCGCGGACCCATTTGGCGGCGGTCTTCTCGCCGACGCCAGGAATGTTCGGCAGGTTGTCGCTCGGGTCGCCGCGCAGCGCGGCGAAGTCTGCGTACTGCCCGGGCGTCAGGCCGTATCGCTCTTCGACGGCTGCGGGGGTCATGCGCGCCATGTCGGAGACACCCTTGCGCGGGTACAGCACGGTGACCTGCTCGCTCACAAGCTGGAAAACGTCGCGGTCACCGGAGCAGATCAGGACGTCGAGACCGTCGGCCTGCGCCTGCGTGGCTAACGTGGCGATCACGTCATCAGCCTCAAAGCCCTCAGCGGTGATGACCCGGATGGCCAGCGCCGCGAGCACTTCCTGGATCAAGCTGATCTGACCCTTGAACGCGTCAGGCGTTGACGTTCGGTTCGCCTTGTACTCCGGAAACGTCTCGGTACGAAAACTCTGCCGAGAGATGTCGAAGGCAACGCCGACATGAGTTGGCTTCTCGTCACGCAAGACGTTGATCAACATCGACGTGAACCCATAGACCGCGTTTGTCGGCTGACCGGTAGTGGTCGAGAAATTCTCAACAGGCAAAGCAAAGAAGGCCCGATACGCGACGGAGTGCCCGTCGATGAGGAGCAGGCGCGGTTGGTCACCCGGCTTCATCGCGACGACAGCGGTTGCAGGGCGCGCGGCGGGCACTGCGGATCCGGTGGGCACCCTGTGATCCTAGGCACCGCCAGAGATCGGCAGAGACCGGCAGAGACCGGCAGAGACCGGCAGATCCATCGCGCCGACATCCCGGCCGGGTAGTGCAGGTCAGGCGTCGTTCGGCTGTTCGGCCACCGCAGACGCGATCGCCATGCGGCGCAATGCAGCCCGCATCCCGGCCCGCTGGCCAAGTGGCCGCCGACCGGTCGGGTGGTCGTGCGCAGCGGGACCGTGGTCGAGAGTCGCGATCCGTCGCCGCAACGCCGACGCCGGAGCGACCCGGCGTACCGATAACGGCGCGAGACCGAGCTGGGCGTAGAACCTGTTCGCTTCACGTGACATCGGCGACACGCTGACGGTGACCTGCTCCGCACCGATGTCCTCGGCGTAGCACGCCGCCGCCCCCATGAGTGCGCGGCCCACGCCGCGACGGCGGAAGCCCTCGGCCACAACGGTGTATTCGACCTGGACGCACGCGGCTTCGTTGAGCGCACCAAGCGGAACCGTGGTGAGCATCGCCATGCCGACAGGGTCACCACCGAGAAAGGCCAGCAGGATGCGACCGCTCGGACGGCTCAGCAGCCGATGGACGCGCTCTTCGATCGTGCGGTCATCGGGCACGGTCGCATGGCGACCGTTCAAGGCTCCGCATCGCTTGAGCTCGTCCCACAACACCACGAGGTCGGCAACATCGGACGCGCCGGCGGCTCGCACCGTGATGTGAGATCGGCTCATCGTGTGCTCCTCAGTGCGACCTCTTCGGTCGCCTCGAGTTCACTCCCCCGGGTGGCAAGAACTGTGCGTCAAAGCGTGGCCGAACTGTGATCAAACTGTTCCTCAAACGGCATCGGCGACAAGGCCATCCGCTGTTTACCCGGAGATCGGGAGCGTAGCGAGGAATCGCAGGGATGTGCAGCCCCTCAGAGAAGAAAGATCAACCACCGAGCCGAGAACGGCGTGTCTGCGCTTTTCGCCGCAGTCACGACAAGTAGCCCAAGCTACGGTTCGGTGTGGTCAACGCTTTCAGCTCTTTGATCATGAGATGTCTCAATCAACAATCACACTCCGAGCACGAGCTACTACCGTTCGTGTTTACCAGCTGACTCGGCGCCTGAAAAATTCCTCACCAGCACCACCGATACCAGCCCGCTGCGGCTCCGCCATTGCCTGCGCCCGGTTTCTCCGCCGAATCGCAAGGATGTTTTGCCGTGACCATCACGACCTCGGTACGGTGTCTCCCGACGAGCCCGGGTGCCTAGTAGAGAACGTCCAAGACCGGGGAAGGCTTGGACGGCGCCAACAGTGCCCGGGCTCGCTCGCTACAACCCCACCGGCGGGATCGACGTCCGGATCGAAGCAATGATCGAGAGCCCCAGCAACACACCGCCGACGATGCCAGCTGGGGACAACCTGTCACCAAGCAACGCGATCGCCAGCAAGGTGCCCGTCAGTGGTTCGAGCAGCGCGATCACCGTCGCATTCGATGCGGTCACCGAGCGCAGTCCGCGAAAGAACAACCCATAGGCGATCGCTGTCGGTACCACTGCCAGGAAGACGAGCAGACCCACGGTGTCGAGCGAAGGTGTGAACCCCAGCCCGGTGGTCGGGGCCGTCACGACCGCCAGGGCGATCCCGCCCAGCAGGAACCCATAGCCGGTCACGGTGCGCTGGTCGACCGCGACCAGGGGACGGCGTCCGAGCAGCGTGAACGCCGCGAAGGTCGCACCCGACAGCGCTGCGAGCCCGGCCCCGGCCAGCAGCCGTCCCGGGTCCGATCGGTTCGCCGGCAAGCCGACGAGCAATGCCAGGCCAGTAAGCGCGACCAGCACGACGATCCCGGCCTGCCGCGGGGGCCAGCGGCGCTGCGCGCAAGCCTCGTACACCAGTACCCACACTGGCGAGGACCCGATGGCCACCAGCGTGGCGAGGCTGACTGACGACAGGGCCACAGCGCTGAAGAAGGCACCTTGATAGATCGCCGCGAGCCCCGCCACACTCGCGATCCGTTGCCACGCCGCACGGGCGACTGGTGGGCGCCCACCGGTCAGAAGCAGCACGATGACCAACAACAGGCCGCCAAGACCCAATCGGTAGGCACCGACGGCGATCCCGGACAGGTGTGCGCGGTCGGTCAGGGCGCGACCGGTGACTCCGCCCGTCCCCCAGAGGACGCCGGCGCCGATCAGTGCGGCAACACCGGTGGCTGACCGGGGAGTTGCGGATGGAGTAGGCATGGGAGCTCCTGCGACTGGATGGGAAGGGTCGCCAGAGCAGGGCGTGGCGCGTCAGGGCATCACGCCGGGCCACGAATGGCCACGACGTCGAAACGCGTCCGGCAGGTGCGGGACGCGGTGCGCCAGACCCTGCTAGGAGCGGGGCGGCGGGGTGATGATCACGCGTCGTTGCACGGTCGGAGGGTAGCAGTCACGGCAGTGGGACGACGGTGGGCGTCAGCTAGCGATTTCTTCCCCGAGATAGGCGGCGCGAACGCGGTCATCGGCGAGCAGTTCGCCGCCAGTTCCGGACAGGACAATCTCGCCGGTCTCCAAGACGTACCCGCGATGTGCCAACGAGAGTGCCTGAGCTGCGTTCTGTTCGACGAGCAAGACCGTGACGCCCTCGCGGTTGACCTGGTGGATGATGTCGAAGATTTGGGCAACCACCAGCGGGGCGAGCCCCATCGACGGTTCGTCGAGCAGTAGCAGCCGGGGCTTGCCCATGAGCCCTCGTCCGATCGCCAGCATTTGCTGCTCGCCACCCGAGAGCGTGCCTGCCTGCTGCTTGTAACGCTCGCGCAGCCGCGGGAAAAGCTCGAGCACGTGGTCGAGGTCCTTTTGGTCCACGGACTTGAAACGGAACGCACCCATTTCCAAGTTCTCGGCGACCGTCATCCGCGGAAACACATGCCGACCCTCGGGGACATGGCAGATCCCAAGGCGGATGAGGTCGTGGGCGGGGATCCCGTCGATGCGCTGACCGTCGTAGACGATGCCCCCAAGGGATGGCCGAAGCATTCCGGACACCGTCTTTTGCGTCGTAGTTTTCCCCGCGCCGTTGGCACCGAGCAGGGCGACGATCTCGCCTTCGGCAACCTCGAACGAAACTCCCTTGAGCGCGCGGATGTTGCCGTAGCGCACCTCGATGTCGTCAACGACAAGCAGCGTCATGGGCGCTCACCTTCCCCTGCATCTTCAGCGACATCGGTCTCTCCGGCGGCATCGGCATCTGTCGCGACCTCGATCAACTGCACCTCAGGTTGTTGCGCGGCTTGCTCCTCGGCCTGCTCGGTCGACGTCCCGAGGTAGGCCGCGACGACGGCTGGATCGCGCTGAATCTGCTCAGGCGAGCCCTCAGCGATCTTCTGACCGAAGTTGAGTACGACGATTCGGTCGGCTACCGACATGACCAGCTTCATGTCGTGCTCGATCAGCAGCACGCTGACGCCGTCTTCGACGTTGATGCTCTTGATCAAGCCAGCCAACTCCCGCTTCTCGGCCGGGTTGGTGCCGGCCGCCGGTTCGTCGAGCAAGATCACGCCGGGACTCGTGCCGAGTGCGCGGGCGATCTCCAAACGGCGCTGCTCGCCGTAGGCAAGCGAGGAGGCCAGGTCGTTCGCCCGTCGCTCGAGACCAACACGACGCAGTAGGGCATAGGCGCTTGCCGTGCTCTCGCGCTCTTCTCTGCGCTGCCACGGCATGCCGAGCATGGCCGCGACAGGCCCTGACTTCTGCCGGGTCTCGACGCCGACCTTCACGTTCTCGAGGGCAGTCAGCGCTGGAAAAAGCCGGATGTTCTGGAAGGTTCGTGCGACACCAAGGTGGTTCACCCTGTGGGTGGGCATGCCGAGCACACTGACCGGCGGGTCGCCCACCCGGCCCGACAGCGTGATCGAGCCCTCTTGGGGTGTGTAGACCCCGGTCAACGAGTTGAACAGCGACGTCTTGCCTGCCCCGTTGGGTCCGATGACCGCAAGGATCTCTCCCCTGTGCATCTGCAGCGACACCGCGTTGAGGCTTGTCACCCCGCCAAAGCGCAGCGTCACGTTGTCGACGTCGAAGACGATATCTTCCGCCGGCGTGGCGCCTGCTGTGGCCGAATGCTCGAGAGTTGTCACGTCAGAGCCCCTCAGAGGCCGGAACTGCGAAAGTCTCTGAGCTCGCCGGAGCGTCGAGACCATGCAACTCGGCGGCCCGACGCCTGGCCGGGATGAGTCCAGCTGGCCGGAAGATCATCATCAACATGACGACGGCGCCGATCCACATCAGCTTGTCTGCAGGCGGTACCTGATACTTCAAGAACTGAGGCAACCAGGTGAGCATTGCGGCCCCCGCCATCGCGCCGGACAGCGACCCCATGCCGCCGAACACAACGTAGGCCACGATGAGGATCGAGTTGTTCAGCACGAAGTTGTCGGGCGTGAACACCCCGATCTGACTTGCGAAGAACGCACCTGCGACACCTGACGTTGACGCACCGATCGCGAATGCGGCGAGCTTCACCTTCGTCGTGTTGATGCCGGTCGCCTGCGCGGCAACCTCATCCTCTCTGACCGCCGCCCAGGCACGTCCGAGCCGCGACTGCTCCAGCCGTCGGAACGCGAGGACGATGACCACAAGGAACACAAGCAACAGGTACCAGTACTGGAGTTGGTTGAGGCCCCAGTCAATGTGCAGCGGCCCAAGATGAATTGATGGCTGCGGCACTGACTTGGTATGGCGCTGGGTGTCGTTCGTCAGCCCCTCACTGCCATTCGTGATGCCCTGGGAGTTCACGGCGCTCAGATGGATGATCTCGCCAAAACCGAGGGTGACGATCGCCAGATAGTCACCGCGCAAACGCAACGTCGGCGCGCCGAGGGCAAGGCCAGCTAACAAACACACCAGTACGGCTAATGGGATGGTCAACAGCGGAGTGACGATCATCCAATGCGGCGGCTTGATAGGGAGGGAACCGACGAAGTACGCGGTTGTGTACGAGCCGATGGCGTAGAACGCGATGAAGCCAAGGTCAAGCAAGCCGGCCCAGCCGACCACCACGTTGAGCCCAACGGCCAGCAGCATCGAGATGCCGATCTGCGAGACGACAACCTCCTGCCAGAACGAGGTGGCCGTCGGCGGGTAGAACAACGCGGCTGCTACAGCGATCAGCAGTGCGGTGCGAGCCGCCCCGGGCGCACTGAGATAGCCGAGTGCTTTCTGCGAACCGGTGCTCGTCCCAACAACATCAGAGCTGGTGTATCCAAGGCGGGCACGACGACCGTGCGCGCCAGAAGTGGTCGAGGTCGATGGCGGGAGTGCCGTAGCAGCAATGAAGCCGGCCGCACCGAGCAGGAAGAATCCAC
>DASRZB010000487.1:0-3333 GCA_035653855.1 Acidothermaceae bacterium
TCGCCAGCACGACGGCCGACGCAGTTGCTGGAAACGTCGACACCGAGGCGGCCACGGCGGTGGCAAAGCGATCGTTGCCCGCGATCCGGGCAACGACGGTAGCGGGCGGCGTGAGCGCCGGTGCGAGGGCAGGCGCGACGGTGCCGTCGCCGGCCGCTAGCGCCAGCGGTGCCGCAGGGACGGCCGCGAGGCCCGCGACCAGCAGCGTGGCGCCGAGGAGTACTGAGCTGCGTAGGTGGAGGTTCAACTGTGGGCCCGGGGGGTGGGTGTGGATGCCATTTGTCCATGTATCGGCAGTCCACGCCCGGGATGTACCTCCGGATGGCAAAGGTTCGCTCTGCCAACTGGCGGCTTCGCAGCCCGCAATGTCGCTGCGACCGGCCTTCCAGCTCCACCCAGGGCCGCGAACCCGCGTAGTACTAAGCCCAGACTTGTAAGTCTGGACTTAGTACCTTAAGTTCGGGCTGTGACCTCGAATGAGCCGGACGTCGAGCAGGTCGCGGCGGCGCTGCAGCTCAGCATCAGGCTGTTGCGCCGGCAGCTGCGCCAATCGCAGGTCGACAGCGCCGACGACCTGACGGTGCCCGAGACCTCAGCCCTTGCAGTCCTCGACCGTGGCGGCCCAACCACGCCTGGCGCGCTGGCCAAGGTCGAGCAGATCAGCCCGCAATCGATGGGAGCGACGCTCGGGGCGCTCGAGGCGCGCGGCTTCGTCGAGCGGCAGGCAGATCCGGCCGATGGCCGTCGCGTGCTGATGTCGATCACCGACGCGGGTATGGCGGCGTTGAGAGTCCGACGCACGGCGCGCACGGAACAGCTGGCGCAAGCCCTATCGGCCGGATTCACCAACGTGGAACTCCGCCAGCTGATGACAGCGGCGCCACTCATCGAGCGATTGGCGCACAACCTCTAGATGCAGTGGCAACCAGGGCTACTCGCCCCAGCGCGCGATCATGGCAAAGACGATGGCTACAAGTGGGTGGCGCTGTCGAACACGACGTTGGCCGTGTTCATGTCCGCCCTTGACGGGTCGATCGTGCTCATCGCGTTGCCGGCCATCTTTCGCGGCATTCGGCTTGATCCGCTAGCGGCCGGCAACGTCAGCTACCTGCTGTGGATGATCATGGGGTACCGGCTCATTCAAGCGGTCCTCGTCGTCACCGTTGGTCGCCTCGGCGACATGTTCGGTCGGGTCAAGATCTACAACGCCGGCTTCGTGGTGTTCACAGTGTCGTCCATCTTGTTGTCGTTCGATCCGTATCACGGCGGTCACGGCGCGCTGTGGCTCATCGCTTGGCGGGTGCCGCAGGCGATTGGCGGCTCGATGCTGACAGCGAATTCCGCCGCGATTCTTACCGACGCGTTTCCGGTCGACCAGCGCGGGCTCGCGCTCGGCATCAACCAGGTCGCCGCGCTCGCCGGCCAGTTCATCGGCCTGACCGCCGGCGGCCTGCTAGCGGCGTTCGACTGGCGGGCGGTGTTCTGGGTCAACGTTCCGGTCGGCGTTTTCGGAACCATGTGGGCCTACCGCAAGCTTCGCGATGACGGCGAGCGGCAGCCGGGCCGCATCGACTGGTGGGGCAACATCACTTTCGCCCTCGGCCTTGGTGCGGTCCTGGTGGCGATCACCGACGGCATCCAGCCGTACCACGGTCACACCATGGGGTGGACGAGTCCGACCGTGTACGGCTTGCTTGTTGGTGGACTTGTCCTCCTCGCGGTGTTCGCGCTCATCGAGAAGTCCGTTCGCGACCCGATGTTCCAGCTCAGTCTTTTCCGGATCAGGGCGTTCACAGCCGGCAACGCGGCCAGCCTCGCGGCGTCCATCGCACGTGGCGGTTTGCAGTTCGTGCTCATCATCTGGTTGCAGGGAATCTGGCTACCGCTGCACGGGTACGACTACAGCGACACCCCCTTGTGGGCAGGGGTTTTCCTGCTGCCGTTGACGGCCGGCTTTCTCGTATCTGGGCCGGTTGCCGGCTTCCTGTCCGACCGCTTCGGTGCACGAGCGTTCGCCACTGCGGGCATGCTGGTCTTCGGTGGGAGTTTCATCGGGCTCATGGCGTTGCCCATCGATTTCCCGTACTGGGCGTTCGCGTTGCTGATCACTGCCAACGGCATCGGCTCGGGCATGTTCGGCGCACCGAACTCGTCGGCGATCATGAGCAGCGTTCCGGCCCGACAGCGCGGCGTTGCCTCAGGCATGCGGTCGACGTTCCAGAATTCCGGGACGGCGCTAAGTATCGGCGCGTTCTTCTCGCTGATGATCATCGGCTTGGCGAGCAGCCTGCCGAAGACGTTGACGAACGGCTTGCAGCAACAGGGCGTGTCGCACGCGGTTGCCCATCAGGTCGCCAGCCTGCCGCCCGTTTCCTCTTTATTCGCAGCCATTCTCGGCGTGAATCCGATCCAGCACCTGCTTGCGCCAAGCGGCGCGCTCGCCACCTTGCCCGCAGGGAACCAGCAGAACTTGATTGGCCGCACGTTCTTCCCGAACTTGATATCGGCGCCGTTCCATCAGGGCCTCGTGGTCGTGTTCGCGGTCGCCGCCGTACTTTCGCTGCTCGCAGCGGTAGCGTCGCTATTGCGAGGCGGACGCTACGTCGCGCCGGACGTTGCCCCGGGCGAGTTGGTCTAGCTTCCGACGACAACGAGGTCGGCCCATATCTTGGTTGCCGCGATCAACTCGGCGTTGTGTTGATCATTGCCTCGTGCTCGTGCGTTCGCGGTGTCGAGATCACGACCGAACTCCATGTGCCGGCTGACTAGGCGATCCATCCGGTCGTTGTCGTCGGGCTCCAAGTACCACACTTCATCGAGCAATCCGCGAACGTCAGCCCACGCGCCGTCCGGGCTTAGCAGGTAGTTGCCTTCGGTGACGACGAGCGGCACATCCCTCGGCACGCAGATTGCACCGGCGACCGCTTCCTCGAGGTCGCGACGAAACGTCGGTGCATAGACGGCTGGCTCGCTCGATTGGCGCAATCGCCGAAGCAGGGCAACGAAACCGCCCGCGTCGAAGGTGTCGAGTGCGCCCTTGCGGTCGTAACTGCCGAGGCGCTTCAGCTCCGCTTCCGCGAGATGGAATCCGTCCATTGGAACGAGCACCGCGTCATCGCCAAGAGCCTCGACAATCTCGCCGGCTAGCCGCGACTTGCCCGAACCGGGTGCGCCCGTCAGCCCGAGAATCCGCCGGCTGGGCGACGCTGCGAGTTGTCGAGCCCGCGCGAGTAGTGCAGCGAAGTCCGCGCGCGCCACGGCTGGCGCAGGCTCGTGCACCGTCAACGCAGCTGGTTGATGCGGATCAGGTTCCCCGCGGGATCCCGAAACGCG
>DASRZB010000488.1:0-3456 GCA_035653855.1 Acidothermaceae bacterium
TACTCCCTTGTCCCCGCCTTATCGGCCGGCGGACCCCCGCTCTGAGACATCGGTGCGAGCGTTCGCGCGGGCGGCAGCACGCCGGGACTCGCGGGTTGCGCGAACGCGCGCACGAGCCACCGCCGGATCAAGCGTCACGAAGCGGTAGGCGCCTGCGGGGGCGTCCAAAGCACCCCGGATCACGGGCAGCGGTTCCGCTCGACTGGCCGACAAATGCACGAAGATGCTCGTGACCAGCAGCAGCAGCGCCGCGGTTCGCTCGTCTTGAGGCATCGCGACCGTTGGCCGGTGGCCGAAAACCGAGTCGGAGCCGGTACGAAAGCCGGTCAACGGATCCTCGCCGGGCCAGACCGGCGTCCAGATTGCCTCGAAGACCCCTGGTGCGGCATCGGCGTCCGACCGCGTCTCGGTTTCGCAGTCGTAGGTGGTCGAGAACGCATCAACGCGAATGCGTTTGCTTGCCTCAAGCGCGAACAGTTCCGACTGCGCGAAGAGCTTGCTGAAGGCGACCAGCGTCGGATCGTCGCTCAATTCGAACACCGGCTCGCGGTGTTCCGTCAATGCTTCCAAGCGCTCGCGCAGTGACATGTACTCAGCCTAAAGGGCGAGCGCTTGCGCCAGCAGGTTCGCGAACGGTCACCACCTGGACCACTCAACATTGCGGCGCCACCTGCCGACGACTAGGGAGAGACTGGGGAGGGGTTCGTTGGTTATTGACGCGGACACCCCAGATTCGGCTGCCCCGGCCCAGGAAGAAACACGCTGGGAAAGCCGGCGCTTCGCCGCCTGGTCGCTGCGCGCCGGCATCGTCATCGCCCCTGTCGTCGCGGCCATCGTCGTCATGGCGATCGTCAGCCGCGTGGTGCCTCGACCGCGTTCGGGCTCTCTCGTGTTGGTGGCCGGCTGGTGGGCACTGGTGCTGGCCAGTTCGGTGGTCGCCCTCTGGGCGGCTGACCGCGGCGCGCGCCGGCTAACCCCTCTTGCCGCTCTGCTCGATCTTGCCGTGCTCTTTCCCGGCCGCGCTCCGACCCGATTCGCGATCGCCAGGAAGGCCGGCGACCTTCGGGCGCTGAAGTCGCTGTCGGAGAAGGGCAGTCCCCGTGAACGCGGTGACGTCGCCACCGCCGCGGAACAGATCCTGGCCCTCGTTGGCTCGCTGCGGGCACACGATCGGCACACCCGCGGCCACTCCGAGCGGGTCCGCGTCTACACCGACATGATCGCCGCCGAACTCCACCTATCCGCCGCAGGCGTCGACCGCCTGCGTTGGGCCGCGCTGTTGCACGACATCGGCAAGTTGCGGATCCCCGCGTCGGTGCTGAACAAGCCGGCGAAGCTGTCGAAGTCGGAGTGGGAGGCAATACGCCGACACCCGGACGACGGGGCGGAACTCGCCGCGGATCTCTTGCCGTGGTTGGGTCCCTGGGGTCTCGCCATTGCCGAGCATCACGAGCACTTCGACGGCACCGGCTACCCGCGCGGCTTGGGCGGAACGCACATCTCACTCGCCGGACGCATCGTTGCGGTGGCCGACTCGTTCGAAACGATGACAGCGGCGCGTCCATATAAGCGAGCGCGTACCCGCGCCGCCGGACTAGAGGAACTGGTGCGTTTCAGTGGTCGGCAATTCGATCCGGACGTCGTGCGCGCGCTGCTCGCGGTGTCTGCTCCGAAGCTCGCATGGGCGATGGGTCCCGCATCGTGGCTGACCGGGTTGCCGTTCATCGGATCCGCCCCATCGTTGACGGGCGCCGGTATCGCCGCACAGGCCGCGACCGGTGTTGCCGGCGTGGCAGCGGCCAGCGTGGCGGGTGTCGCGGTCGCGGCAGTACCGAACAACCCAGCGCCGGCGCCGCTGCCGATCGCGCAGTCGGCGACGCCAGCGGTCGCTGTCGGATCACCTTCCGCCGCTGCACGCGTTCAATCCGCGCCCAACCACCCTGGCTCTAGCCGGGAAAGCACGATTCCGACGCCGCGTGTGACCGTCGCCCTTGCGACCAGTGCCGCGAGCTCGACACCCAAGCCGTCGCAAGCGGCAAAGCCTGCCGCCGCGGGTCCAAAGATCAAGCCGGCACCTAGTCCAAAGTCGAACGGGACGGCCTCGCCCCCGCCGTCCGCCAAAGCACCTGTCGCCTCGCCTCCTGCTGCACCTCCGAAGCCGACGCCGACCCCGACGGTTGCGCCGACACCGACACCGACACCGACTCCCACTCCCACCCCGACACCAACCCCTCCCGCACCGCCCGCGGTTGGTGCCGTACAGGTGAACTACGGCGACGCCGGACCGCTGCCGTTGACGACGCAGCTGATGCCGGAGATCGAGGTCGTCAACAAGACCGCGAAGCCGATCGACCTTGCCGCCGTCACCGTGCGGTACTGGTTCACGGCCGACTCCAGCAACCCCGCGCTGAGGTACACCTGCACCTACGCCGCGGCTGGGTGCGGCACGATGACTGCGACGTTCGTCAAGACGGGCGGGCACGACGCCGACCACTACTTGCAGCTGCAACTGAGCGGCACGCTCGCGCCCGGTGGAACCACCGGCCTGATTCAGCAGCGGATCACTGAGGCCAACTTGGCCCTGTTCAATCAGTCCAACGACTACAGCTACGGGTCGAGCATGACGTCGCAGGCGTGGACCCACATCACCGCATACGCGAACGGCAAGTTGATCTGGGGTACAGAGCCCTAAGTCGTCGCGCTGCGGCAGGATTCAGGCATGTCGCACATCGACGAGGTTGCCGACGAGCTCTACGCGCTGCCGCTCGAAGAGTTCACCGCTGCCCGGACGCGATATGAGAAAGCGGCCAAGGCGGCCGGTGATCGCTCCTCGGCGGCAGGGATTCACAGTCTGGCCAAGCCGACAGTGACAGCGTGGCTGGCGAATCAGTTGGTCCGCGCGCACCGCTCCGAGCTCGAGCCATTACTGGAACTTGGCGGCGCGTTACGCGACGCCACCCAGAATCTGGACGGCGAGCAGCTGCGGGAATTGTCTCGCCAGCAACAGAAACTGGTGCATGCACTGGTCCAACAGGCCCGGGCGTTGGCGCGCGCAGCCAGCCGCTCGGTGAGCGAGGACGCAGTCCGTGGATTGGAAGAGACACTGCGTGCCGCGCTGGCTGACGAGCAGGCCGGTCGCATGCTGCTCGCGGGACACCTGACCGATGGTTTGCACAGCTCAGATTTCGGCTCGGTATTCGGCTCCGGGGCCGACGATATCGCCGACGTGATCCCGATTTCGCGCAAGGCCGCAGGCGGTTTCCGGTCGCGATCAGAGGAGCGGCCACCTCGCGACGAACAGCGGCAACGGGCCGAATACGCACTCGTCGAGGCGGGGCGGGCGCTTGCCGACGCAGCAGCTGCCCGAGACGCCGCGCAGGTACGGGCAACCGACGCGGAGAAAACTGCGGCGTCAGCTCACACGCGGATCGAAGAGCTGCGTCAGCAATTAGAGGA
>DASRZB010000489.1:0-4002 GCA_035653855.1 Acidothermaceae bacterium
AGTCGGCGCGATTGCGGGCGGGCTTTACACCGCTGCGCGCGGCCGCACGGGAGTGCCCGCGATGGTGACGTCGTCGGCCGTCTTCGGCGTCGTCCTGCTCCTCGCGTCAGCTGCACCGACGTTGCCTCTCGAACTGCTCGCGATGCTCGCCGTCGGCGCAGCGAGCGTGTCGTTCCTGTCCAAGGGCAACAGCTCGCTGCAACTCGCGGCGGCTCCACAAATGCGCGGCCGAGTGATGGCGCTGTGGGCGGTCGCGTTCATGGGATCGACACCCATCGGCGGACCCATCGCCGGCGCCGTCAGCGAGTACTTCGGTGCCCGCTGGGGTCTGGTTCTCGGCGCCAGCGCGTGCCTGGTCGCGGCCGGGTTCGGAGCGCTGGTTTTGCGGCGAATAGCGAGGCCGGACGTCGAGGGCAGCCGCCGTCCGACCGCGCAGACCCCACCCGCCGAGGCACGGACCGCCACCGTCGCCGTCCGCTAAGGCTCTGTCAGTTCTAGACGGACAGCGGCTCTGGGCGCGCAATGTGGAAGCCCTGAACCCACTGCGCGCCAAGACGTTCCAAGGTCAATAACTCGTCGGCGGTCTCGACTCCCTCAGCGATCAGATCGGAGCCGATGTCCTTCGCGAAAGAGACCAGCGACGACGCGAGTGCGCGGCGCGCAGGATCGTGATCGACGCCATGCGTCAACGACTGATCGAGCTTGATGATCTCGGGTTGCAACAACAGGATGTGCCGCATACTCGAGAAGCCCGCGCCGGTGTCGTCGATCGCAATCCGCGCCCCCTTCTCGCGAAACCGGGCGATGCGGCTGCGGATCGGCCCGTAATCGTCAACCACGACGTGCTCGGTGAGTTCGAACACCAGACGCGGGCAGATGGGATCGTCGGCGAGGTAGTCGAGCTTGCCGGAGAGCAGCAGTTCCGGGGACACGTTGACCGCGAGAAACGCCTCGTCGGGGAGCTTCGCGGCTTGGGCCAGTGCTGCGGAGATCGCCTTCATCTCCAGGGTCGGCCCGAGACCGACAGACGCCGCTTCCTCGAACCACAGGTCTGGCGATCGCATCGGTTTGCCGGCGAACCGCGACAGGGCTTCGACCCCGACGATCGAGCGGTCGGTCAAATCGACGATCGGCTGGAACACCATGGCGAGTGACGAGTTGTGCGCAAGCACCTGCTCGATGCGCTCGAGGTGTCCGTTCTGCTCGCGCTGCAGCCGCTCGTCGTCCTCCTTCATCTCGTCGAGTTCGTCGTTCAGCGCAAAGTTCTGATCCTGCAGCGCGTTGTGGAGGAAGCGGTTCTCAAGCATGTTGCGAACGCGCAACACGACCTCGATCGGGTCAAGAGGGGTTGTGAGGAAGTCTCGCGCCCCTAGCGACAGTGCCCGGTGCAAGGTGTCGGGAGTCGTCTCGCCCATGACGACGACAACGGGAAAATGCCCGTTGCCACTGCTCGTCGCGGCAAGCTCCTCGAGCACGCCGTAACCATCGAGCCCGGGCATGTGGAGGTCGAGCAGAATCACGTCGGGGTCGGTCACGCTCGCCAGGTCAAGGCCCGCTCGTGGGTTCGTGGCGCAGGCGATGTTGCGCAGGCCCGCGTCGCCCAACACCGAGACGAGGGCGGAGACGTTGGCGGGGTTGTCGTCGACGACGATCACGCGTGCGTCGGCGAAGCGGTGCAGCATTTTTCGATCATGAACTGGGGCTGATGGTCAAACAAGAGTCTTATGGCTGGTTTATGCCGATTTGCGGTCAACTCCACGCTCCGACCGGCGACCCCTAAGGTGGCGTTCGTGCACGCGATCACGATGACCGGCCCGGGTGACGCTTCTGTTCTGGAGTGGACCGAGGTCCCAGACCCCACGCCCGCAGCAGCCGAGGTCGTCATCGCCGTTCGTGCTGCCGGCCTCAACCGAGCCGACCTTTCCCAGCGCGCGGGCCACTATCCACCGCCGCCGGGAGCCTCGCCGATTCTCGGCCTCGAGTGTTCAGGCCGCATCGTCACGGTTGGGCCAGATGTGCAGGGCTGGCGCATCGGCGACTCCGTCTGCGCCCTCTTGGCCGGTGGCGGCTACGCGGAGTACGTGTCGGTGCCCGCGGGTCAGGTGCTACCTGTTCCCGCTGGCTTGCCGGTCGCCGATGCAGCCGGATTGCCCGAGGCGGCCTGCACGGTGTGGTCGACGGTCTTTCAGGCCGCGCGGATGCGAGCCGGCGAGACGCTGCTCGTGCATGGCGGCACCAGCGGCATCGGCACCTTCGCCATTCAATTGGCGCGTGCGTTGGGGGTACGAGTTCTGACAACAGCCGGGACGCCGGACAAGTGCGCGAGGGCGGTCGCACTTGGTGCCGAGCTGGCGATCGACTATCGGCGCGACGACTTCGTGCCCGCGATTCAGTCGTATACGGACGGCGAGGGGGTTGACGTCATCCTCGACGTGGTAGGTGGCGAATACCTGCGCCGCAACCTGGAAACTCTTGCGCCGGACGGTCGGCTCGTCGTGCTCGCCATGCAACACGGACGCCGGGCGGAACTCGATCTCGCGTTGCTGATGTCCAAGCGGGGAACTGTGTACTCCGCGGGCTTGCGCGCGCGGCCTCTTTCGCAGAAGGCGGCCATCGTTGCCGAGGTCCGCTCGTCGGTGTGGCCGCTCGTGGAGTCGGGCGCTGTGCGGGTGGTTGTGCAGGCTGAAGTGCCGATGGCGGACGCTGCGCAAGCGCACCGCTTGATGGAGGCCGGTGACCACGTGGGCAAGATCCTGCTCACCTTGCCTGAGACACTGACTCTATGAGCATCGGCGATATGGCAGACGACGGCACCGATCGCGCGCCCGAAGACTCTCAGGTCGAGATCGTTGGTCCTGACGACGAGGGAGCCACCGGTACAGTCGCCGATTTGGTGAACCAGCCGGCCAAGGTCATGCGGATCGGCAACATGATCCGACAGCTCCTCGAAGAGGTACGTGCGGCGCCGCTCGATGAAGCGAGTCGCGTCCGCTTGAAGGAGATTCACGCGGCGTCCGTCAAGGAACTCGAGAGCGGTCTGTCACCTGAGCTCGTTGACGAGCTCGAGCGCCTCACGCTGCCGTTCACTGAGTCGGAGGTTCCGAGCGAATCGGAGCTGCGCATCGCCCAGGCGCAGCTGGTCGGCTGGCTCGAAGGTCTGTTCCACGGCATCCAGACCGCGCTCGTCGCGCAACAGATGGCGGCGCACGCCCAACTGGAACAGATGAGACGCGCACTCCCACAAGGCACGGCGCCTGACGGACAGCGCCCGAACCAGGGCATGTACCTCTAGCAATTACCGAGCCGTTACGGGCGGCTGTTTGGCTCACGACACCTACCAAGGAGTCGACATGCCAGCTGCCAACAAAATGACAATCGCGGCGCTACTCGCCATTTCCGTGTCCCTCGCCGGATGCAACAGTTCGAAGAAGTCGAGCTCGAGCGATACTGCGGCCGCGACCACCGCCGCGGCGTCGGCAGCGTCGGACTCGGGAGCAGTAGTCGGCGCCAGTGCGCCAGCCGCACCCGCCGCCGCGGCCGCGACAGGACCCGCGGGCTGTGCGTTGACCGCCGCTCAAGTGAGTAGCGTGATGGGCACGACTTACGGGGATCCGCAGAACTTCAACGGGATTTGCAACTACGCGAGCAGCAGCGACTCGCTGAGCATCCACGTCATGGACGCGACCGGCATCAACAACTTCGACGCCACACTCGCGACCATCAAGCAGGATCAGGGCAGCGATACGACAACCACCATTTCAGGGGTTGGCGACAAGGCCGCCGGCACGGAGTTGGAGATCGCGGTGCAGTCGGGCAGCAAGGTCATCGACATCCGCAACGCCGACAATGCACCCTGGCCCAAGTCCATCGCGCTGGCCAAGCTGGTAATCGCCGGCCTTAAGTGACCTGACCAATCCGACGTCACTAGGCGAACAGGTGCTCGAGGACTAGCGCGACGCCGTCGTCCTCGTTGCTCGCGGTCGTGAGCTCGACGGCCGCGAG
>DASRZB010000490.1:0-6218 GCA_035653855.1 Acidothermaceae bacterium
GACTTTGGTGCCGTCGACACCAGCAGCGGCATAGGTGCCTTTTACGGTGTCGGACCAGGCGAGATGCGGAAGTGCAGTGAGTGCCGTCAGCACTTTGAGCGTGCTGGCCGGCGCGAGCCGACCGTGCATGTCGCGCGCGGCGAGAATGCGCCCTGTGGTCGCGTCGGCGACGACGTAGGCGGTGGCGGTTGTCCGTGGCAGTGGCGGTACGTACGTGGCGGCCCGTGCAGAGACCTGCGGCACCAGCACGCCGACGCTGACGACCAGAGAGGTCGCCGCGAGCAAGGATGCGCGTGCCATGACGCGCCGGGGAAGTGAACGCATGACCTGAAAGACGCTAATCGCTGCTCGGTTAAATCTCCGGCAAGAAGGCTGCGTCGGCGTGGTGTACGGCGGCTATGGCGGGACGCCGGGTGCGTGCGTCGGGTCGCCACGCGAACGTCAGCAGATAGCTGAGCGTCGCTACACCGATAATCGCGAAGCTCGGCGGCGTACGAGGCACCAGGTAGCTGATCAACAAACCCGCCCAGGTGGAGAAGACGGCGATCGCCGCTGCCAACGCCAGGCCGACGAACGGGCGCTTCGTCAGGCGATGGGCTGCGCCGGCCGGCGCAGAGACAAGGCCGAGCAAGAGCAGCGCGCCCACCGCCTGGGCGGCCACGGCACACGTCACGCCGACGACGATCAAGAATCCCGCCCCCAGTAGTCGCACGGGCACGCCACGCGCAACAGCGACAGCTTCATCGATGCTGGCGAACAAGAGTGGACGCGCTATCAATGCCATCGCGATGCACACGCCGGCGCAGATGAAGACCGACACCACCGCCTGAGTGGCGGACATTCCGAAGATCGAACCAAACAGATAGGTGGCACCCGCACGGCCGTTCCCGCTGCTGTGATGTTCGGTGTAGAGCCGTTGGAACAACGCGCCGAGCCCAAGCACCCACGCGAAGGTCGAGCCGATCACGACGTCGTCGGATCGCGCGCGCCGTCCGAGAACGGCGAACCCACCGGCGACGGCAACTGTGGCGGCGAACAGTCCGACCAACGGATTGAACGCGAACGCAAGTCCACTCATCGCGCCGGTGTAAGTAACGTGGCCGAGCGCATCCGTCGTGAACACCTGCGAACGCAACACCAAGAAATAGCCGATGAGACCGGCTGCGATCGCAATCGCGGTGCCGGCCAACGCCGCGTGCTGCATGTACGGTGCCATCACGCCCTCGCCCGCACACGATGCACCATAACGAATGCGGCGAAGGCGAATGTCGTGATGCAGAAGCCACTCGGGTATGACGTGTAATAGGCCATCGTCAAGCCGGCCCATGTCGCGACGACACCGATCAGCACGGCGAGCACGATGCCCGCGACTGGGCGCGCGGTTACGCGCTGCGCGACCGCGGCTGGCATGACGAGCAACGCAAACACGAGCAGCGCCCCGGTGATCAGACTCGCCTCTGCGGCGGCAGCACCGAGCACGAGCAAGAACACAACACCCAAGAGGCGGACGCCGACACCGCGCGCGTCAGCGACATCGGTATCGATCGACGCGAAGAACAGCCGGCGGCCGACGACTGCAAGCACCGCGAGCACGATGGCGGCGACTGCTGCGAGCGTGACCACTTGGTCATCGGTGATACCGAACGTGAAACCGAACAGCTGATTGTTGAGCCCGCTCAGCAGGCCGTTGTACAACGTGGCGAATAGATATCCCGATGCGAGTACGAATGCCTGAACAGTGCCGACGACGGCCGACTCCGCACTGAATCCGCGGCCGCGCGAAGGCCGCGAGGCGATGGCAATGACCAGTGCTGCGGCAAGGCAGAACGCGAAGTAGCCGACGGTCGCACTGATGCCAATCAGAGTCGCTGCGGCCGCACCCGGGAAGGCCGCAACCGACAACGTATGGCCGGCGAACGTCTGCTTTCGCAGCACCATGTACCAACCGACGATCGCACCCAGGATCGCGACAATCGTGCCGGCACGAAACGCGTTGACCATGAACGGGTACGCGAACATGTCTCTGACGTCGCTAGCCAGATTCCACGACCACGGCGAGTCGCCATTGGAGGCCGCGACCACGGATGCAACGAGGGGCATCAGTGTGGCTGCCCGGTGTGGCGATCGGCGTGATGGGCTGGCGCTTCTGGTTGCCCCACGACAACCAGCCGACCATCAGACGTGCGCAACACCTCGATGGGTGTCTTGTAGAGCGCTGACAGTGTCGGCGACGTGATGACCTCGGCAGGCGTTCCGCACACCGCACCACCGTCGGCGAGGTAGATCACCTGATCGAGGTAGGGCAGGATCGGATTCACGTCGTGCGCGACCATCAGCACAGTCACGCCACTGTCGACGCACACCCGCCGGATGAGTTCCGCTATCGAGCGCTGGTTCGGCAGGTCGAGGCTGTCGAGCGGCTCGTCGAGGATGAGCAGTCGCGGGTCGCGCACGAGCGCTTGCGCGATCAGCAGGCGTTGCTGCTCGCCGCCGGAGAGCTCGCCGATCGGACGCATCGCGTACGACGATGCGTCGACGCGCTCGATGACCTCGCGCACCCGGCGTCCCGCTTCACGGTTCTTTGCACTCCATGGCCACGGCAAACCGAAGCGGTCGCCGTCGAGCCCGAGGCGGACGACGTCAATGCCGCGCACCCGCAGCGACGAGTCGAAGCTGCGTCGCTGGGGGAGATAGCCGATGTCGCGGTTCGCGACGCCGGCCGGTTCCCCGAGCACGTAGGCCTGCCCGGCGGCGAGCGGAATCACGCCAAGCGCGGCCTTGATCAGGGTCGATTTTCCGACACCGTTGGGACCGAGAATCGCGACGAATTGGCCAGCCGGGACATCGACGTTGACGTCGTGCCAGATCAGTCGATCGCCGGTCCGGACGGCCGCGTCGCGGAACTGAACTGCGTGTGTCATGGGCCGGTTCCCTTCGCGGTCTCAAGGGCCGCCTGAAGTGCGAGGAGCTGAGCCACTTGCCAGTCCTGAAACGTCGCGTTCGTCGGCGTTAGCGTTTCGGTGATGGTGGTCACCGGGATCCCGGCCGCCTTCGCTTCGCCAACCTGTGCCTGGACGTCGGGAGTCGCGTTCTGCGAGTTGTAGACGTAGACCTTGATGGCATGCGTCTTGATCTGTTTGTCGATGGTTTGCTTGTCGGCTGACGTCGGATCGGTGCCTTCGCTGATGGCGCGTAGGAAGGTCGACGGTGTCACCAGGTTCAGACCCAGTGCCGGCGCCATCATCGCGAAAATGCTCTCAGACGCTCCCACCGGTGTACCTGCATACGTGGTCCTGATCTGATTGATCAGGCTGGTGTATTGAGCCAAGCCCAAGGTCTCGTAACTGCCTTGCCGCGCAGCAAAGTATGCCGCGTCTGCAGGATATTCGGCATCGTAGGCCGCCACGATTGCCGCGATAACAGTGTGCACGTCCGTCGGGTTGTACCAGCGGTGCGGATTGCCGCCGTCCGCTACTCCGACGAGGGTTCCGACATTGATCACGCGCCGGCTCGGCTTGTCGCCGTCGGCGGCGAGTAGCTTGCTCACCCAGGGGTCGTACCCAATGCCGTTCTCGATGACGACGTTGGCGTTCGCGAGCAAGCGCGCGTCGGTCGCGCTCGGGTCATAGTCGTGTGGGTCTGTATCGGGATTCGTGATGATGCTTTCCACCCCGACCTTGTCACCGCCGAGCTGCTTTGCGATCGAGCCCCAGAAGGCCTCGGCCGCGACGACGTGCAGCGGGATGGGCTCGGTAGCTGTTTGGTGCACCGTTGTTGCGCAGCCGGTGGCGACGACTAGAGCTGCAGCGACCAGCAAACGTGACGTTTGCCGCCCTCCGGGGGCGGTAAACGTCCACGATTTGGCGTGGTCGACGCCCGTCCGACCAGCCGCGCTCGATCGGCGGCCCACCGCCGTCCGGTTGAAGCACTGCAGTGGGTCCACCCCCGTCGCATCTCGGCCCGCTTATCCGGAATCGTTGCAGGTACACTATCGGGAATGGTTACCGTTTCCAAGTGGGTTCGTCGCTGTGCAGGCGTCAGCTAGATTTGGTGTCGCCATGACGACGAATAGCGGCCGCTCGACCCGCCAGAAGCGCGCGCTCGCCGTGGTTATTGACGATGCGCAGGAGTTTCGCAGCGCACAGGAATTGCACGAGGCGCTACGCGGTCGCGGCGAGCACGTGGGTCTGACGACCGTCTACAACCAGTTGCGGGTGCTCGCCGACGCCGGGCTCGTCGACACGATGCGCTCGCCCGAAGGCGAGATCCTCTACCGCCGGTGTGGCAGTGCCGGCCACCACCACCACCTGCTGTGCCGGGTATGCGGCCGGACCGTCGAGGTTGCGGGTACTGCGGTCGAGCGCTGGGCCGAGAAGGTCGCCGCCGAAGCCGGCTTCGTCGACGTTTCCCACACAGTCGAAGTCGTGGGTACCTGCCCGACCTGCGCTCTCCTTGCTTAGATTTGTAGCGCTTTAACCGTTGTCGTTTTGAGCACGCGCCGAGTCGCCGGCGCTCAAGTCCTTGTCGGCCGCCGATGATCCGGCGTCAATACCTGCCAGGTCCTGGGTGACGGCAGCGAGCGTGCTGGCGTTGGCTGCGGCCGCCGCTTGATTGGCCGGCGGCGCAGTAGTCGGAGCCGCTGCTGCAGCGGTCGTCGTTGCGCCGGCCGGTGCTGCATCGGTCGCCGCCGGGGTCACCGGTACTGCCACCGTCGAGGCGGAAGCTGCCGACGAAACCGGAGCTGCCGACGAGACCGGAGCTGCGGTTGTCGTGGTGTTCTGCACTGCGGGCGTGACGCTGTTGTGGTGTCCCGCACAGCCGGTGGCCAGCGTCACGACAAGCGTGACGCCGGCAACCAGCGTGAGGGAGGATCTGCGAATCACTTGAGCGCCTTCACGACGTTGGAGACGTCACCGCGGGCGGTCTTGATGTCGTCGCGGGAGATGCCGAGCGACGCGCGGGCAGGTGCGAGCAGCGCGTGGTTGGCGTCGTACTGAGCGGGCGTGTAGGCGAGCACGGTCGCGGAAAGTCCGTTCGTCTCGGTGCCGATGGCGGTGATCTGCGCAGCGAGATCGGCCATCCACGCCTGCACCTGCGGGGTGTTCTTGCCCGAGTCGACGCCGGCCAGCAGCGCCGCGAGCTTGGTTTGCGCGTCAGTGAGCTTCGGCAGGACCGTGACGGTCATGTCGTCGGCCGCTGCGGCGAAACGCACCTGCGGCAGCGCGAGTACGTACACCCGATAGCTGGTGAAGATCGTCGAGTAGTCGGACGCCGCCTGCTTGGCCGTGGTGTCGCCAGCGATCGTCACACCAAGCGCGGTCAGACCGGTGACGTCACCGTTGAGGATGGCGAGCAGCGTGGACTTGTCAGCGGGCGTGATCACCGAGTTGTTGTTGACGTCGTTGATCGAGACGCTCAACGACGCGAGGCGCTTGGCGATTGCGGCGGCAGCTGCTGCCTGAATGCTCGCGAGGCTCTTGCCATGCGGCGCGGCGGTCGGGGTGGCTGTCGGGCTGGCGCTCGAAACAGCGGGCGAGCCGGTGTCGGCAAGTGCCGTACCCGTCAGGCCGATCAGGACAACGGCGGCGGTGCCGAGGCCCGCGGTCGCCTTGGTGAAGCGGTTCATGGTGTGCTCCTTGGACTGGAAGTGCGGCCCGAGGATCGGGCAGCCGGTTTTCTTCTCACCTCCTTTGTCGGTCCTGCACGTCAGCTGACGGGTCGGCACCATGTTCGGGATGTGTAAGCCCGGTGCGCCTGAGGGCCACGATCCTTCCTTGGCCTGCTTCGCTTTATGGCCTTCGGAAGGACCCTGGCCCTCCGGCCGGTGGAGCGTCGTGCCGGCTAGAAGGCGCTCATGATGTGGGTGAACTGCCACGGCTCTTGGGCGACGCCGGAGCAGGTATCGCCGCCCGCAGTGCCGAGCGTGCAGGCCGCCGACGGGCCGGGGTCGGCTGTCTTGTCGCGGTTCAGCGCCCAGAACGAGAGTTCGGCTATGTGGTGACTGCGCGCCCAGGCGGTGACCGTCTTGGCGGCGGCCAGCGTCAGGATCTCCGGTGGTCCGGTTTCGCCACCCGACCCGTAGTCGTCGTACCCGATCATCTCGGTGACGCCAACCGTTCGCCAAAGGCGGGAGTTCGACCATCCCGGGTGCAGCTTGTGCAGGAACGCGACGTGCGCATAAGCCGCCGTCATTGTGTCCTTGGCCATCTCGTGCGAGG
>DASRZB010000491.1:0-3517 GCA_035653855.1 Acidothermaceae bacterium
GGACTCGCTACTGGTCGAGACGTGGATCGAGCGGTGGGGCCTGCGTTTCGAGGGTGCCGTCGCCGGCTGGTGGCTTGGCGAGAAGGACAAGGCGTACACGGTCTTTGAGCAGATGTTGCAACGACCAGACCTGACGCCCCCATATCGCAAGGTTGCCGAGCACAACCTGCGGCTCCGCGACAAGCCGAAGCCGGCAAATCGCAGCAAGGGCAAGAAGCCGAGGAAGCCGTGTCGGACAAGCGCCGCGTAGACGCACCGGACACTATCGACTTTGCCATTCATTACTTACTGAAGCTTCAGAGTGAGGGTTGGGGCCTTGCTGAGTTAGAGCACGAGATCGACTACGGCAAGCCCGGCAAGAAGACGGTGCACGTTCCCGTCGGAGCGGTTCTGAAGATTCGCCTCATTCCTGGCGCCTGAGCGGAGCATGCATGAGCAGCCTTACATCCACCGCGCCCGCCGCGTTCAATCAGCTCTACACCCTGCTCGCCGCGGCTGGTGCCACACAGAATCCTGCCGTGTCGGTCTTCTCGCAGGAACTGGTCCAGTACGAACCCGCGTCTTACGTCCTGCTGAAAGGCATCGAGAACCACCGCTTTGAGTGGGCCGCGCTCGGTTCCTATGCGCAGTACGAGACGTACGACATCGTTGGAGAGGCGACGGTCTTCCAGGGCAATATTGATCCTCAGACTGTCATTGTCGCGACGTACAACGTCTTTCAAGACATCGTGATGTCCACGGTGCTCGCCAACAGCGGCAGCATTCCGGCCGGGAGTGGCCCCGTGCTCGGGTCGGCAGCACTCCAGGCGGCCGGTCTCATGTGGATCATCCCTGGCTTTGCTCGTTACACCGGCGAGCCCGGGACCATGAGCAATGGATCGGCCGGTTTCGCCGGCACGATCGAGTTCTCTTACTCCCTGAAGGCGCGCATCACCACGTAGCGCCATCCTCCGAACGGAGCTGCAATGCCAAAGGTCTTCAACCCCTTCTCTCCTCGCGTCCTCGATTGGTCCAAGCCGGCGATCCTGACCGGCCAGGGCATCGACGTGGACGCCGACACGGCCGCGGCATTGGTCGCTCAGGGATGGCTGCTGGACGATCCGGCCAAGACGCCGGACCCGGACCCGGAACCGCAAGTTGCAACGAAGTCAAGCAGCAAGTCGCGGGTGTTCGAGCCCGCGCCAGACAACGACGTTCCGGCACCGCCGGTTACTGACGAGCCCAAGGAGGGCTGAGACATGGCAGGTGGCGGAGGTCTTTTTGGTGCGATAGGCGTGGTCAGTGAGACGGCTTACGGCTCATACCTAACGCCCACGCGCACAATCGAAATTCGCAGCGCCAAGCTGCAAGAGCGCGTCCACATTGTTCAGGGCACCGGCCTCGCTGATGGTCGTACCGTCGACCTTGGCAGTCGGCGCAACAACGTCTGGACGGACGGCGGCGGTGACATCGAGACGGAGTTCCTGACGACAGAGATGGCGCTGCTGCTCGCCAACGCGCTGGGCTCCAACGCGACTCTCGTTGCCCTCACGGGTACCACGTCGGCCGTGACCGCGTACTCCGCGACGTTCAACTACGGCGTTCCGGACAATCAGAACTACTTCTCGCTTCAGGCCCTCGTGCCGGACACCAGTGGCACACTGCACGCAGAGAGCTACCAGGGCTGCAAGATCACCAAGTCCGAATGGACGATCGAGCGCACCGGCCTGCTCATGTGCACCTACACGGTGGACGCGCAGCAGTGGAACGGTACGGCAGGGGCGTTCACCCCCGTCGAGTCGACTAGCGATGCCGTGTTCCAGGCGGTCGCCATGACGTTTGAGGTCGGCACGTACGGTTCCGAGGCGGCGGTTGACGGTGTCCGCAAGTGCACGTTCTCGATCGAGCGCGAGCTGGACGTTGAGAGAATTTACCTGGGATCTGTGAACAAGGACGAGCCCATTACCAAGGGCATGACGAAGTTGAAGTGCACCATGGATGTGGACTTGCTTTCCACGAACAAGGCTGCACTGTGGGACATCTACAACACGCAGGCCGCCACGTCGATCATCGCCACCCTCACTGGTCCCCAGATCGGTACATCTGGCAACGACAACAAGGTCGTGTTCGCTCTGACCAACGCGTACGTCGACCAGAACGGCACGCCCGAACTGGACGGTCCCGACGTGGTGAAGGCATCGCTGTCGTTTACGGGCCTGATTGATGCCGCCAACAACACGCCGTTCAGCGTGACCCTGACGACTCCCGACAGTACCTACTAGAACGTGCAGGCTGCGCAACCCGTAAGCGGCGGAGGGTCGATGACCGATGACACGCCCGAGGTCATCGTCCTTCCGCCGCTCTCGCCCGAATACTACGAGGCGGAGCTGCGACTAGCGCAATTGGAATACGACTACTACCTGGTCTGGTATCGCAACACGGTGGACGTGACGATCCCGATTGCGCAGATAGGCGTGGATACACGGAAAGCGTGAACTAGCGCCGACTTGCATGATGTGCAACCCGTGAGGTACACTCTGCTTCCCGCGCCGGTTGGCGCATAGGGGTGAGGTGTTACGGAAGCACGGCGGTCTCCAAAACCGTCGGCCAGGGTTCGACTCCCTGCACCCCTGCCAGATCGTTGATAACTTCATAGCCAACTGGGCCGTTGGCAGAGCGGACGATTGCGCCTGACTGTAGATCAGGAGAGAAATCCACGGTGGTTCGAATCCATCACGGCCCACCATGGGGCATTAGCTCATCGTTGGAAGAGCGCCGGTCCTGCAAACCGGAGGCGGTCGGTTCGAGCCCGACATGCTCCACCATGGACCCGTAGCCCAACTGGCAGAGGCGCATGCCTTAGGAGCATGTTAGTGAGGGTTCGAATCCCTCTGGGTCTACCAGCCGTCGTTGCGGTAACGGGAACCGACGAGGCTCTTACCCTCGGGATGTCAGTTCGACCCTGACACGACGGACCAACGGATACGAGCCGCGGGGTGCGGCGCCTGATTTGGGATCAGGAGGCGCGGGGTTCGACCCCCCGGTATCCGACGCATACCATCCTGGTGTAGCCGGCAACACGCTTCGCTCTGGACGAAGAGAGGCCAGGTTCGAACCCTGGGGATGGTGCCAAGGTCCGTTAGCTCACTTGGGAGAGCGCTACCCTGTCAAGGTAGAGGCAGCGGGATCAAAACCCGTGCGGACCGCCATGCGCTTATGGTGAAATGGACGATCACGCGACACTACGGATGTCGAGTTCTGGGTTCGAGTCCCGGTAGGCGTACCACGCCGTGAAAGCTCAGATGGTAGAGCGCCGGTTCGGTAAACCGGAGGCTGCGGGTTCGACTCCCGCTCGCGGCTCCATGTCGTCGTAGCCAAATGGAAAAGGCACCTCGGTCCTAACGAGGAACGTGCGGGTTCGATTCCCGCCGACGACTCCAGGGAAGGTCAACCGGACAGGGCACCGGGATCGCCCGCTAAGCGAATCGCACCGTAAGGTGTGGGCTTCGATTGCTCGGCCTTCCGCCATGGTTGGGTA
>DASRZB010000492.1:0-2109 GCA_035653855.1 Acidothermaceae bacterium
CCCGCGCCTTACCTGCCGTTCGTCGTTGGTGCAGGCGATCGGCGTGCCCGCCGGGACTACTCCTGGCGTGCAATGAGTGGCCGCGACCATCGGCTGTGCGCCCCTGCTGTGTCCGATGGTGAGCACGCAGGACATGGACAGATGTCGTACACGCTCGTCGACTTTGGTGCTTCGTGCGACGCGCTTATTGGTGCTTACTACGGTCAGGCAGCGGGCTCCTGGAACCGATATCGGGTGCAATGCGAACCAACTCGGGAAGGCACCGTTTGATCGGACGACGCGGCGTCGGTTATGCCGCCGCGCCGGGATGGTGCGCCCAGGTTGGCAACGCCGCCAACGGCCTGTGACCGACACCACCCGTATCGAGCTTCGCTTTACGACTTCGCCGGTGCGGTCGTCGACCGACGCTGCGGTGTTGACGCGCGCGATCGCCTACCTTCAGCTCGCGAGCATCGCGATGGCGATCGTGTGGCTGCTGCTCCCTGCGGTGGGTGACGTTGATGAGCGGGGGATGATCGTTGTCGCGGCCATCGCGACGGTGTTCGCGGTGACGCTGCTGCGCGTAGCGGGTCGCATCCCGCCTCGGTGGCTGGTACCGGTCGCGTTGACGAACATCACGCTGATCGGCGGCTATATGTTCTTTGGCGGGGACACGGCGGCGGCACCGTTTGGTCTGCTGTACGTGGGCGCCGCCGTTATGGCGGGCTGGTTCCTGTCGCGCTTCCATACGATCGTGCAGGTGTCGTGGATGGCCGCGAGCTACGGGCTGGCGATCTGGCTGGCGCACGCCCCCGGCGAGCCCGCATGGCCACGGCTGTCAGCTCCGGATTTCGGCGTTCTGCTGGTGGGCACGGTCGCGCTGCTCGCGATCACGCTGCTGGTGATGGCGTTCAAGCGGCGCGTAATCGACCGCGACGAACGATTGGCCAAGATAGTGGAGTTCTCGCGCGACGCGATCATCGGCCACGGTCGCGACGGACTTGTCAACGTCTGGAATGCGGGTGCCCAACGGTTGTACGGCTATCAAGCGAGCGAGGTCATCGGGCAGTCGCTGGGCGTTCTGGTTCCGCCCGAGCTTCGCGGCGAGGAGGTGGAGATTCTGCGCCAGGTCCTCGCGGGCGGGCAGATCGAGGACCATCAGACCGAGCGGGTGCGCAAGGACGGGTCCGTCGTGACGGTCTCGCTGTCGGTGGGGCCGATCCGCGACAGCTCGGGGCGCGTGGCCGGGTCATCGGCCATCGCGCGTGACCTGACGTCAGCGCTCCAGGCGCAGGAGACGATCCGCCGTCAGGCGCTCTACGACGAGCTGACCGGACTACCAAACCGAACACTGTTCCTCGACCGGGTCGGTAGCGCGCTGGCTCGCAACGAGCGGCACAGTCAGACGCTGGCTGTGTTCTTCATCGACCTTGACCGTTTCAAGCTGGTCAACGACAGCCTCGGACACGGCGCTGGCGATGAGCTGCTGCGCCAGATTGCTCGCAGGCTCACGAGCACAATCCGCGAAGGCGACACGCTCGCCCGACTCGGCGGCGACGAGTTCGCGTTGCTCTGCGAGGAGCTCCCGTCGGAGGTGGCGGCAACCCGCATCGCCAGCGCGCTCAACGCGGCGATCGACGAACCGGTTGTGCTCAGCGGGGACGATCGCGTCGTGAGCGCAAGCATCGGCATCGTCATCAGCAACGGCGCGTCCACGGCAACCGAGCTGCTCCGCGACGCGGACGCGGCGATGTACCAGGCCAAGACCGCCGGCCGCGGTCGGGCCGAGTTGTTCGACGAACCGATGCGCGCTCGCATCCTCGGCCGCGTGCAAACAGAGTCTGCGCTGCGCTGCGCGCTCGCCGCCGCAGACCAGATCTACGTCCACTACCAGCCTCTGGTGTCACTGCGCAGCGGCCGGATCGTGGGCGCCGAAGCGCTCGCGCGCTGGCGACACCCCGACTGGGGACCGGTTTCGCCGTTCGAGTTCGTGTCGGTTGCCGAGGACAGCGGCCTGATTCACGAGCTCGGCGCGCAGATCATGCGCCGCGCCGCCCACGACAGCGCCGCCTGGCAAGGGATACCCAACTTCGCCGGTGTCGCTATCAACGTGTCGATCCGACAGCTCAT
>DASRZB010000493.1:0-5805 GCA_035653855.1 Acidothermaceae bacterium
ACCTTGCGGGCATCGGCGAAGCGCGATGACGCGGCGGTCGGCCGCTTCGGTGTCGGATTCGCTGCCGTACTTGCCGTCAGCGACGAGCCGAGCATGCTCACCAACTCAGGCTCCGTTACTTGGTCGCTGGCCCGCACTCGCGCTGACCTCGCATCGATTCCCGAACTTGCCGACGAGGTACGCCGTCGCGGTGACGCGTTGCCGGTCTTACGACTGCCCTACGCCAGCGACGCGCGGCCATCGACCAAGGGGTTCGACACCGAGGTCGTGTTGCCCCTCCGCGACGATGCCGCAATCGAACTCGTGCGCGGTCTGCTCGCGGACGTCGATGCCGTCCTGTTGCTGACTCTGCCGTCACTCGCCGCTGTCGAGATCGTGATAGACGGGACGCCGCGTGAGTTGACCGCGGAGCAGACCGTCGACGGCGTGATCGTCGACAGCACCCGCTGGATCGTCCAGGAGACCACTGGTCGACTCGATGCGGATCTGCTGCGCGACCGGCCGGTCGAAGAGCGCGGCCGGCGTGACTTCGTGCTCACTTGGGCAGTGCCCGTTGACGATGCAGGTGCGCCGGTCGCGATGCCGCTTTCGGTGCCCGCCGTCGTCCATGCACCAACACCGACGGATGAGCCGCTCACTCTGCCCGCACTGCTCGTCGCGCCGCTGCCGCTCGATCCAACTCGTCGCCACGTCGCGCCAGGACCGCTGCGCGATGCACTGCTCGATCACGCCGCGGCGGCGTACGTCGAGCTCGTCCGCGGGTTGCCGTCGACGCCGGATGTGCTCGCGCTCGTTCCCGTATCGGTCGCCGCGGGGGCGATCGATGGCGAGCTGCGCGCCCGCATCCTGCCTCTACTGCGCGACGTCCCGTTTATTGCGACGGCGGAGGCCGAGATTCGCCTGCGGCCTTCGAACGCAGTGCTGCTGGACGACGTGGGGCTCGCGTCGGATCAGTCGATCGGCGATGTTCTCGTGCAGGTGTTGCCTGAGTTGGTGCCGCCGCAGTGGGCGCGTCGAGGTCTCACTGCGTTAGCGGCGTTGGGTGTGCGACGCATTCAGCTCGGGGCGCTGATCGACGAGCTGGCGACGGTCGACCGCGAGCCGTCGTGGTGGCGGTCGCTGTATGACGCCCTTGCTAACGCCGGGGTGTCGACGGACGTGCTCGCTGGGCTGCTTGTGCCGCTTAGTTCAGGCGGTGTGGCGCGATCAGCGCGCGGCTTGCTGATGCCGGGAGGGTTCGGCGACCTGACGGTGCTCGGGCTTCGCGCCATCCATCCAGACGCAGCCCACCCGTTGTTGTTGCGGCTGGGGGCCGTCGATGCGGAGCCACGGGCGGTCTTGCGCGACGACCATGTTCGAGCGGCGGTAGAGAACTCGTATGACGCTGAACAACCGGCCGAGGTCGCGGACGCCGTGCTCGCTCTCGTTGCCGCGGCACAGTTGAAGCCCGGCGATGAGCCGTGGCTGGCCGAGCTAGCGTTGCCGGCCGACGACGACGAGTTCTACGTGGCCGGCGAACTCCTTATGCCGCAAGGAAAGTTAGCCGCTCTCGTCACCGACGATGCCCCGTTCGGAACGGCCGATTCGGCCTTGGTCGAGCGGTGGGGCGCTTCTGTGCTCGAGGCCGTCGGCGTCCTCGACAGTTTCGCCGTGGTCCGCGGCAACGACGTCGTGAGCGCCGACCACGATCTCGATCTCGAGGACGAGTATCTCGACGCGATGCGATCCGTTCTCGCGGTCGACGAGCCGGTCGTCATGAGCGAACTGGTCGGCGTCCGTGATCTGGAGTTCATCCGTGACGATGCATGGGACGCCGTGTTGTCGCTCCTCTCGCAGCCACCACTTCGGGCTGCGGTCGTTGAGCAGGCCGTTGTTGTGGGCGGCGGCCTGCAGGCGCGGGTGCCGTCCTACACGGCTTGGTGGTTACGTGAGCATCGCGTTGTCAGCGGCCGCCTTGCGACGTCCGACTCTTTGCTTGTCGGGCTTTTCGACGTTGTTGGCGCTACAGGCGACGACGAGTTCATGGTCGCAGCCGGCGCGCTGCGTGACCTTGACGACGCCGATCACGACGAGATCACGTCCCGGCTCGGTGATCGCGATCGGATGGTGACACGCGAGCAGGTCAAGGCCTTGTACGCGCAGATCGAGCCACGAGATGCTCCGGCGTCGGTACGGGCGCTGCGCCACGGCGAGCTTGTTGTCGCGCCCCAGAGCGACGCGGTGGTCGTCGATGCACCAGATTTGTTGGCGTTGCTCGGAAATCTGGCGGTCGTGCCGGCGTCGCTTCGTGATGCGTCGCGAGTGGCAGACGCGCTCGACGTCGCGCTGGCGAGCGAACTCGGTGGGTTCGCCGTGGTGAGCTCGGGGCGTGCGGACGACGACCACGTCGTGCATGAGCGGTTGCTGGTCGCGGATGTGAACGGCGAGCCGCAGCAAGTCGCGTGGCGTCTCGTCGACGGTGCGCTCCACGTCGATGCGGGTGCGTTGGAGTTCGGGCTCGGTCGCGGCCGGGCGTGGCGCGATGGGCAGTGGTCGCAGCGCTACTTGGTGACCGAACTGCTGCGTGGTGTGGTGCCGTCGTCCTTGCTGCTTGCTGAGGCCGATCTCGACTGAGCCCGCTGGATTCCGCGCCGGCGGAGCCACATCAGCGACAGACCCCACAGGCCGAGCAGGAATCCGCTGAGCCCGACCCAGACGTACCAGCCGTGTCCGTGGCTGGCCAGTGAGTGGTGCTGGGTCAGCAGCACGAAGAACGCCACCAGCCACAGCCCCGTCGCCACGATGACCGGTGCGAATTCGTTCGTCTGAAAGGGCGGAGGATCGGGACGCCGCGGTGCAGCCATGCCGCTCAGGCTATCCCCGCCCGTGTTCCTGCTGGTTGATCAGTGACGGTTCGCCTAGCGGGACGGCGGTTGGCTCGCCTTTCGGGACGCCGGCGGTCAGGAGTTACTAACCCTTAGCAAGGCTAATGAGCTACGCTAACGAATATGCCTTCCGCTACCGCGACCTCCGAGCTTGCTAGCGAGTTCCGCGTATCCCTCATGAGGCTCGGCCGTCGGCTCCGGCTGGAACGGCCCGATGAAGGCCCTACTCCTACGCAGCTTGCGGTTCTGGGAACTCTTGAACGGCACGGCCCGATGACGCTTGGCGAGCTCGCCTCGCACGAGAAGGTGCAGCCGCCCTCGATGACGCGGACGACGGCAACACTGGTCGAACGTGGGCTGCTCACTCGAGTTACTGCTCCTGCAGACCGTCGTCAGGTGCAGATTGCCATTAGTGACGCCGGCCTCGCGCTGCTGCGCGAAGACCGCAAACGTCGCGATGCGTGGCTTGCTGGCCACTTCGACAAGCTGACCAGTGACGAGCGCGCACTGTTGCACCAAGTGGCGCCGTTGCTCGATCGGCTGGCGCAGTCTTGAAAGGTATGTTCCGAGCGCTATCGGTGCGCAACTACCGGCTGTACGCAAGCGGTCAGGTGGTCTCGAACACCGGTACCTGGATGGCGCGAGTCACGCAGGACTGGCTGGTTTACCACATCCTGACGCACGACAACAGCTTCGCGCTGGGCGTTGTGACGGCGCTGCAATTCATGCCGGCGCTAGCGTTCGGCATGTATGGCGGGATGCTAGGCGACCGCTATTCCAAACGCGTTGTGCTGACCATCACTCAGAGCGCGATGGCGCTGTTGTCGTTGCTGAGCGGCGTGCTCATTGTGATGCACGCGATGAGCCTCACGACGATCTGCGTGATTGCGTTCGTGTTCGGCGTCGCATCGGCGCTCGACATGCCAGTGCGGCAGGCATTCGTCATCGAGATGGTCGGGCGCGATGTTCTGCAGAACGCGGTGAGTCTGAACTCGGCCACGTTCAACGCATCACGCATGGTGGGCCCGGCGGTCGCCGGATTATTGATCGAAGCCTTCGGCGCCGCCCCTGGGTTCTTCTTTAACGCGGTGTCGTACGTCGCGGTCATCGTCGGCATGCTTGCGATGACGAAGACCGAGCTGCATGCAGCACCTCGCGTGGCGCGGGCTCGTGGCCAGCTGCGTGAAGGCCTGTCTTACGTGCGCAATCGGCCTGAACTGTTACTGCCCGTCCTGTTGATGGGCTTCATCGGGACGTTCGGCTTCAACTTCCAGATCACCAACGCACTGATTGCACAGGGCGTATTTCACCGAGGCGCTGGCAGCTACGGCATTCTCTCGACGGCGCAGGCCGTTGGCTCGCTGGCCGGTGCGTTGTATGCGGCCCACCGCCGGCAAAAGCCAAGGGCACGCTTGTTGATCATTTCCGCACTGCTGTTCAGCGTGCTGGTAGCGGCATCGGGCTTCTTGCCCTCGTACACCCTGTTCATGCTGTTGCTGGTGCCGATCGGGTGTGCAGGAATCCTGCTTGCGACATCGTGCAACGCGATGCTCCAACTCAGCTCGGCGCCGGAGATGCAGGGTCGGGTGATGGCGCTCTACACGACTGTGTTCGTCGGCTCCGCGCCGTTCGGCTCGTTGTTGGTGGGCTGGATCGGCGGCGGCATTGGCCCACGTTGGGCGTTGTTTGTCGGCGGCCTCATTTGTCTCGTGGCCGTGGTCGGGTGCGCGCTGTACTACGTGCGTGCACAACGTCTCGAGATCCGGGTGGCCGATCACGTGTGGTGGCCGCGAATCCTCGACGACGACGAGCTCGAAGATGAGGCGTTATTGGCCGACGTGCGATCTCGCTGACCTAGCGCGAGTGCGTTGCTCTTCTAACGGGTACGTCGCCGCAGGGTCGCCGCCGCCAGGCAGAGTCCGAGGATGGCGCAGCAGAGAACGACGACGGTGTCGCGCCAGTAGCTGCCGTCCAGCGAAGTGGAGTTGGTGACTCGCTGCAGCGCTTCGACTGCGTACGACAGGGGCATGACGTTGGAGAGCCAGCGCAACAAGGTGGCCATCTGGTCGCGGGGATGGAACAGGCCACACAGCAGCAGTTGGGGCAATACGACGACGGGCATGAACTGCAGGGCCTGGAATTCAGTGCGGGCAAAGGCGCTTGCGAGCAGCCCAAGCGCTACCCCAAGGATCGCGTTCAACCCAGCGACGACCAGCAGCCAGCCGATGTTGCCGGCAATGGAAAGCCCGAGCCACAGGCTGACCAGGGTGGCGACGACAACCTGCACGATGGCGAATGCGGAGAACGCGATCGCGTATCCGGCGAGCAGGTCGATCTTGGCCATCGGCGTGGTGAGCAGTCGCTCTAGCGTTCCTGATGTGCGTTCCCGCAGCATGGTGATCGAGGTGATGAGGAACATGATCAGGAACGGGAAGAAACCCAGCAGCGCGGGCGCGAGATGGTTGAAAACTGCGGTGGAGTCGAACACGTAACGCAGCAGCACCATCAGCACAGACGGGACGACGATCATGAGCGCTATGGTGCGGGGATCGTGCATGAGCTGGGTCAGTACGCGCCTCACGGTCGCCAAGATTGCGCGGGGCGTCATGCCGCGCGCACCAGGTGCAGGAATGCGGCGTCCATGCTGGTTTCACCGGTGCGTTGCTTCAGGGCAGCGGGTGACTCGTGTGCGAGCACCTGCCCCTCCCGCAGAAGCAGCAGCAAGTCGCAGCGCTCAGCTTCGTCCATCACATGGCTGGACACCAGCAGTGCGGCGCCAGACCGGGCCAGCCGGTGGAACAGGTCCCAGAGTTCGAGCCGCAGCACCGGGTCGAGGCCGACGGTCGGCTCGTCGAAGACCAGCAGCTCCGGCGTGCCCAGCAGCGCCACGGCGAGGCTGGCCCGGGTCCGCTGGCCGCCGGAGAGCGTGCCGACCAGCTGT
>DASRZB010000494.1:0-12907 GCA_035653855.1 Acidothermaceae bacterium
GGTCAGGTAGCGCCGCGCGGACAGGGTCGTTTCGACGTCAAGGATGCGTATCCAGATGTTGTCGAATCGTTTGGTCTGCACCACTGCGCGGGCGTCGGCCAGCATCCAGGGCAGCACTTCGTCGACGCTTCGATTCTCCGCGGTCAACGTCGTGATGTTGTCGAGGTCGCAGCATAGCTTCCACAACGCGGCATACGCATTGGTGTTCGTCGACACGAGATCATCGATCACGGCGACGCTGAACGGGCGCATGCCTTCCCATTTTTCATCCACGTGATAGCGCACCAAGCCGTCGATGTCGGCGCCCGGCTCGGGTCGATGGACGACGACCCAGCCGACCCAGTGCGGCCAACCCGGCACTGTGGGTTTGCCGAACTCGCGATGAAAGTCGACGCTGTCGCGGGTGATCGCACCAGGTTGTGCGCGCCGGAACCGGTCGAACAGCGCAGGCATGAGTGCCTGGCCGGTGGCCTTGTCGACGTACTCCAGCACGCCCTCGCGACCAAGAGCGCCGAAGTCGGCGATGGCCGTGTCGATGGAGTACTCCGCGAGGCTGGTCGCTGGCCCGTAGCCGTAACGACCGTAGATGGGCCAGCGGGCCGCGATCAGGATGCTGACGGGCTCACCACGCTCGACGGCCGTTTGCAGCGACGCGCCCATCAGGGACGTGAGCGCGCCGCGACGGCGATGGGTGGGCACGGTGGTTACACCCGTCACGGCATCCGCCGGTAAAAAGCCGCCGCCGGGCACGGTCAGCTCGGTGCCGTAGCTGCGCAGGGTCGCGATGATGCGATCACCGTCGTACGCCGCCCAGGTGCGGGCAAGATCGAGATGGGGACGACGGAAGTCGGCGATCGCCTGGGGATCGGCGGTTCCGTAAAAGGCGCTCGACAAGGTCGTATACCACTCGGGGAGTTCGGACCCCTGGACTGTCCTGACGTTAAATACCACGTCCGGACCCTACTGGCAGGGCGGGCGGGGGGCTCGGAATATCGGGTGCGCTGGGGGTGGCCAGGGTGTCTGATGTTCTCAGGGCAACCCTGGTTCATCCCTTGGTGTCAGGTCGCGCAGAGCGGGAACGACACCCGGGGATGGCATGCTTGGAGCCATGGAGGTGGCCGGTCTGCCCACGAACACCGCCGAAGACAGCACCGCCGGTCGAAATCCCGCCGAGAACGTGGCCAGCGGCGGCCTTCGAGTGATCACGATCGAGCCGTCCGTACCCGAGATCATCGAGCTCCCTCGGACGAGCCGCACGGTCTGGTGGCTGAGTCGGCACGCCGCTGTGGTGACCGCGGTCCTTTGTTCCGTCGTCGCCGTCGTGGGCTTTCGCGGTGGCGATTACCCGGCGCAGGACTACCGGGCCTTCATGTTCGGCGCACATGGGTTCTTGATCTGGGACGTCAACTGGTACGGCGGCCACGCGCTCCTGGGTTACAGCGTGCTATTTCCAGCGGTCGGCTGGGCGCTCGGCACCGTGCCGGCGACAGCGATCGCCTGCACCGCGTCGACCGCGCTCTTTGGCCGCCTCATCGGGCGCGCCGACAACTGGGCTGCCGTGGTCGCGAGGTTGTGGTTCGCGGTGTTCGTCGTCGGCGACCTGATCGTCGGCCGCGCGCCCTTCGCTTGTGCAGTGACAGCAGGGCTCGCGGCGGTACTTGCGATTCGTGCGAGGCACGGGTGGCTTGCGGTTGCAGGGGCAGTGATCGCGTCGTTGTTCAGCCCGCTGGGCGCGGCGTTCCTGCTGTTGGTCGGGGTCGCCTGGGCGCCCACTTTGGGCTGGCGTCGGGCGGCGCCGTTCGCCGGGGCGTTCGTCGGCCTTGCCATCACCTTCGTCGCTGGTGACGGTGGCATTTTCCCGTTTCCGCTGCCGGGATTTATCGGCCAACTCGCGATCGTCGCGATTGGTCTAATCGTCACGCCGCTGTACGAGCAGATCGTGCGGCGCATGCTGTGGATCTACGGCGCGACCTGCCTGGTGCTGTTCTTCGTGCCGAACCCCATCGGCGGCAACATCACCCGGCTCGCCGGCATCGTGATTGGTCCGGCAGCGGCGTTCGTGTTGTTGCGTGCGCATCGAAAGGTTGCGCTGTCGCTCCTTGCGGCGCCGCTGCTGATCTTCCAACTGCTGCCCGTCATCGGAGCGATCTCGTCAGCTGCCGACGATCCGTCGACGAAACCGCAGTACTACCAGGGAATGCTGAGCTTCCTCACCGAAAATCAGGTGCCACTCGGTCGCGTCGAGATTCCGTTCACTCGCGACCACTGGGAAGCGAAGTACGTCGCCGAGAAGGTGCCGCTTGCCCGCGGCTGGGATCGCCAGGTCGACCTGTCGCGCAACGCCGTGCTGTACGCACCGCTGACTGCGGCGTCCTACCACACGTGGTTGTTCCAGAACGCGGTGCGCTTCGTTGCGCTGCCAGACGCACCGCTTGATCAGGGTGGCCAGGCAGAGCGGACGTTGCTACGTCATCCGCCGTCGTACCTGCGCCCCGTGTACACCGACAATCAATGGCACATCTGGGCCGTCATCGGAGCGGCGCCACTCGCGAGCGGTGCCGCGACGATGACCGCGCTCACAGCGAGCAGTTTCACAATAGACGCGCCCAAGGGTGGGGTCACCTTTGTGCGTCTGCGGTGGTCGGCGTACTGGCATGTCGACAGCAACGCCCAGGCGTGCGTGGCTCCCGCTGCCGGTGGCTGGACCACCGTGATCAGCTTCGCACCCGGTCCGGTCAAGATCAGTGTTCGAGCCCTGCCCGGTGACACCGGGTGTACCGACCTGGAGCTCGCGCGCTTCGGTCTCGGTGATACAGGCGCGCCCGAACCCTCCTCCTGACCGCTACATTGCCGCGGCTACCGCCGCCCCTACATTGCCGCGGCTACCGCCGCCCAGGTCTGGGGGTGCGCGCCCAGCCCCCGCCCGGTCTCTGGGTTCCAATACTCCGCGAACCTTGCCCGCAGGCAGGCGCGCTTCGTGAGCCCACCGATCTCTGCCTCGAGTACGTCGTCACCGCTTTGGCGCGCGGAGTACGCGGCCAAGTAGTTCAGTTGCGGCCAGGTCGGCCCACGCCAGTACTGCACAGGGTTGTAGGCGGGATTCCACGAAGGCACGAAGCGCGGACCATACGGTGCGCCGAACCGTCCCGGATCCATGAGTTGGCGCAGTGCGGCCGCGGCTTTCGCGGGATCGGGGGTGCACATCGCGGGCAGCGCGGCGTCCATCGTCGGCACGCGCACGCTGGGACCACCACCCCTGAACGCGACATCGGACCACAGCCCTTCGGAGCGGTCCCATGCTGCTTCGTCGAGGGCGGCTGCGAGCGCATGGCCGCGCGCGATCCAATCGGAATCGCCGATCAGTTCGCCCAGTGTTCTCGCGGCATCGGCCGCGATCGCGTTGAACGATGCAGGCGCGACGACAAAGTCAGGATTGTCGATCGCCTGACCCGACGCACTAAACACCGTGCGTTTCAACAAGGCTCGGTCGAACGCTGTCCAGACGCGGCGATTCCACACACTCGTGCCGATCCAGCTGTCCCAACGCGGCGAGTCGTCGGTGCCCGCTTCCCACGGATGCACGATCACCAGCAGTCCGTCACGTAGCCGATCGCGCCACAGCGCGGCGAGTGCACGCTGCGCGCAATCAAGCAAGTGATCGGACGGCGGGAAGCCGGCGTCCGCTCCTGCCTTCAAGGCCCGCGCGTAGACGGGGGGCTGGGTGAACGACGACACGCCTGCAAGTGGCCCGCGAGGATAGGTCCGACGGCCGTATCGCATGTGCGGCAGAAATCCATCAGGCAACTGGCCCACGAAAACTGCCTCGAGTTCTCGCGATCCTCGCGCATCGCCGAGCGCGAACCACGCGATGGCGTGAAAGCACGAATCCCACAGCCAAAGATGGGGGTAACTGCGGCGGTTCGGGCGGCAATACCCGGCGGACTCGTTCCAGGCGTGGTCGAGGACGCGCACAGCTCCGGCGCGCACGATGGCGTCGATGCGGTCGGGGGCCGGAGTTGCCGCACGAAAACTGCGGTGGTCGCGGATCAAAGCGACGAGGGAATGGCTAGCGACGCGTTGTGGTCAGGCGCGGCGCTGCGCAGTGCCGCCGCGGCGCCGGTCTGCTTCGCCGCGAGCGCCGCGGTCGGAATCGTTCCGGTGTCAGCTCCGTGCGCGACGGCGTCAAGGTACGCGGTCCATTCGTCGAGGTAGGCGAGCTCGGCGGCCTTTGCCTTGTGCAGCGCAGTGTGCCACGGCAGTACCGATGTCGATGCCACCGCTGCGCGCGTCGCGCGCACTTGGGCCACGCCCTGGCTTGCCGATTGATCGATCAGTTGCATCAGGCCGGCGCGCACATTTGGCTGTGCCGAACCGAGCAACGGCATCGTGTATTGCCTCGTCGATTCGAGCGTCGCGTCTGCGTGCAGCGCGGTTGCCTGTCCGTTGACCGTCGCGGCGAGCAGTGCTTTGAACTCGTGGTGACGCGAGTCTCTATCGATGGTCACGGCGCTGTAGGCGATCACGACGACCACAACCAACACGGGGACGAGAAAACGCGGCAGGCGACGACGTCTTTCGCGTCCGCCAGTGATGAGAACGTCGGCGCGATTCGCTGGCTGATCGCCGGTCACGTCAGATCGCTGGCATCTCAGGTCGCGGTGGCCAGGATTGCCGCGGCCGCGTTGAAGATATCCGCGCCGACCGAACTCGTACCGCCAAACAACCACGCCGATGTCGCGGATGATTGCGCTGTCCCGAGGTAGCTGGCGACCGAGCTTGGGAGAGCGCCGCCGCTCGGCACCAACACGACAGGTCCGTGGTTCATGGCTGCCACGCTGCCACCTGAGAGCGCATCAGGAAAGGCCAACCCACTCGCGAGCCCGATCGAGGCGGGTTTCGGGAAGAACGCCTGGGCTACCAGCACCGACGTCGCGAAGCGGTCGCTGCCGACAAATGCCTGCGCCGAGGCGTCCGCGTGTGCCGCCGGGCCGCCGATCGCGTAGCGTCTCGCGCTCGGGTGAGCGGCCAGGTAAGCCGCGGTCGGGCCCGACTGTCCAGAGCCGGCCGTCAGCAGCACGACGCCGCCAGCCTCGGCCGCAGCTGAACCGGCCGACAGCGCGTCAGGGAAGTTCGTGCCGTCGGCCTCGAACACAATGGTGGGGTTGCCAAGCGCCGCGGCGACTTGCGTTGCGGTGGCGAACCGGTCAGGTCCAGAGATTCGAACGACCGGGTGGCCGAGCGCGGCCACCGCGTTCGCGACAGCCGGTGTCACGGCAGAGATGCCGCCGAGCACGTACACGGTTGCGCCCGGCGCGAGAACTCGCTGGATCTCGGCGGACGTTGCGCTCGACAGTGACGCGCTCGCGGTTAGCAGTAGTGGGCCGTGCCTACCGACGGCGAGCGGCGTGCCCGCGAGTGCATCGGCGAAGGTGTCAGAGCGAGCCAGCACAACCGCGGCCGCTGAATGCGTTGTTGGGAAGCCGGTCTGCGAGGCCGCGACGCTCGTGGCGATGCGGTCAGCACCCGCAACCCGTGCGAGCGTAAGTGTCTGCGCCGCTGGCGCTGCCCCGCCGCCACCGCCGCCGCCGCCACCGCCACCGCCGCCACCACCGCCGCCACCACCGCCGCCACCGCCGCCGCCACCGCCGCCACCGACGGAGACGGACGGCGAGCTGGCCAGCGCGGTGAGGGTTCCGCCGGCCGTGCCGCGTTGGTTGGCGTTGAACATGGACGTGGTCGGCGTGGTCGGAGGCACGGCACCACCTCCTGCTGTTGTGCCGTACGTGATGGTCAGAGTGCCGCCCACCGGAATTGACACCGGGTCAACGTTGATCGTCGAACCGGAGACGGTGACGGTTCCCGTGTTGGCTGTGACATAGCCCGGGGTCGATGGCGTGGTTTGTGGTGGCGTCCAGCCTGTTGGCACAGTGATCGCAACGGCACCCGCGACGAGTCCGGTGTTCAGCTGCGGTGCGTACGTGAAGGTCAGCGTGGTCGGAGTCGTCACAGCGACACTCGTCGGCGATACCGCCAGTGTCCCTGAGCCGTCCGGCGCGAAGCCGACTTGAACCTGGGGCGACGAAGCCAGCGTCGTCAGCGTCCCGACGCTGCTGCCCTTCTCCGACGTCGTGAAGGTCACCGTTTGCGCAGTGCTCGACGACAGCGCACCGGGCCCGCCGCCGGAGGCGTCGCCGTACGTGATGGCCACGGTGCCGCCGGGCGCGACCGTCACGCCGGACACTTGGATGGTGCTCGAACTGATGGAGACAACACCGGCGGAGGCGGTGGTGTAGCCGGCTGTCCCGGCCGTTGCCGACGGCGTCGACCAGCCGGTAGGCACTGCGATGGTGAGCTGGCCATCGGTGAGGTTGTGACCCGCATTTGCTGTGTACGTGAAGTGCAGTGTGGTGTGTGTCGCCGCGCTAACCGTCGTGTGGTCAACGACCATCGAACCGGACCCGTCCGTCCCGACGGCCGGGCATAGGTCGGCGGGCAGGCTGGCACCCACCGGTGAGCCGAGGCCGGTGGCCATGTCGTAGCCAGTGCCCGCTGCGAAGTTGCCGCCGTTCGTGCCGACGGCATCGTTATTGCCCACGGTGACGTCATGGAAGTCAGACGACCCGGTCGCACGTAGCTGATAGAGCGCCGGGTTGAGGAAACCGAGTCGGTGTCCGACGCACGTCGAGCTCGCGTCTATCAGCGCGATCAGTGCAGCCCAGGTTGGTGCCGCTGCGCTGGTGCCGCCGATCGTGTGCCAGGCTCCGGAGACAAAAATGCGGTAGCCATTCGATGGCTGCGCAGACGCACTGACGTCAGGGACCTCACGACACAGCGACGCAGCGGGTTGTCTGCACGTCGTCCCCGTGTTGCCACTGGTCACCGCCAGGGCCGTCTGCCATGACGGCATTGGCCACACTGCGGAGACGCCGCCACCGCCCGCGCTCAACCCGCCGTTGACGGTGCCCTCATTCCACGTCGACTCAGGCCCGCTCGTGGTCTGCAGGTCGGTGCCGCCGACGCCGGTCACGAACGGCTGACTCGCCGGGTCGTCGACCGCGAGGCCCGAGGTGCTCGGACTGATCGGATTGTCACAGTCGGCCGAACCCGCGTCGCCCGACGCCGCCAGCATCGTCTGCCCTTGGGCGGCCATCTGCTGGAAGATCGTGTTCTCCGCATTGAGAAATGTCCCGCTGTCACGAGCTTCGCATTGACCCCAGCTCGTGCTCACCACCTGTGCGACGTTGTCGGTAGCGATCTGCTGGTACATGTGCAGCACGCTGCTCAATGAGTTCGGGGCCTGGTAGACGTCGATCGTGGCGGCGGGCGCGAGCCCGATGACGTCCTCGACATCCAGCGCTGCTTCGCCGCTTTGCGTACCGCCGGTAGTTGCCCCGTCGACCGCTATCAGGTTCACCTGTGCTGTGGTGCCGTAGCAGCCCTGGTACGCCGCGATGTCGCTTGGGGTGAAGGGCTCCAGTTCGGCGAGAGCAACGGTCACTCCGCTACCGAGAGTGCCGCTCGAATAGAGCGAGGTGAGGCCGTAGTAGGACGCGACTTGTGTCGCGGTGTACCCGGGCGGTCCGGCTGCGGGCCCGCATGCGGTGGGGCCGGTGAGGTTCGCGTTGAAAGCTGGTGCGGCGGAGCTCGAACCGAGGAGACCGTCCGACGAGGCACCGGTTGTTGAGAGCGCCGGTGTCAGTTGCGTCAACGTGTCGAGGCCGACGATCGCCTGCACGGCGCCCACGACGTCCGACGGCACCTGTGGCGCTGCCACATTTGCGCGCGCAGTCCGGCCGGACGCGAGCCGGTACTGGCGAAATGATGTGTGCAAGGCGCTGCCGACTTTGGTGACCGACCCGGAGACGGGCAAGAGCGAGCCCTGCACGGTACCGACCGCGAGCCCGAGCGACCGCAACCGGCTGCTGACGCCTGCAATCGTGGACGGCGTTGGCCCGAACTGACTCGCGTATTGGGCGGAGGTGAGGAACTGCCGGTACCCCGGTGAACCTGGCGTGGAGACAGCAGCGGTGAATGCGTTGAGCGCGGCCTGATTACGGGGACGCAGGACGACGTCGAATGAAATCGGCTGTGTCGCAGGAGCGGCGCCTTGCACCTGCGCGCCAACGGGGATGGCGGGTGCGCTTCCTACGGGGGTGTCACCGGTTCCGGCGCTTGCTACCGCTGAGACGTTGATCGCGAGCGTGAGAAAGAGGCCGCTGACCGCGGCCACGGCAACGCCAGCGCGATGTGATCGGCGCACGAATCCCCCGATGAGTCGATGTGGCTCCCCAGAGTCCGCCACCTCGTTGACCACGATAGGTCGCACGAGATGCTTCCGCGGCCGAATCACGCGTTTCGCCCCAACCATCACCGCGGCCCGCCCGGATCGTCGCGCACACCCAACTATCACAGCCCATACGCTTCCTGTGCCCGGAGCCAAACGGGTGAAGGCGCGGTGATGAGGCGGGCGGGTCGGGCGGGGCGAAGGGATGGCGCATGAGTGAGGTGGCTGCTGAGTACGGCACCCCACCGCCGCCCCGCACTTGGCGCCGGGTGCGCGACGAGGCGCTCCGCTTCGACCGCCATGGCGTGCTCCTGCGCCCGAGCCTGCGGATGGCGGCCGGCGTCATGGTGGCCCTGGCCATCGGCTACGCGGCGGGCTCGTGGGCGGCCGGCGCGGCCGCTGCTGGGGGAGCGTTGTCGGTGGGGATCCCGTCGTTAGCGCCCTCGCCACGGCCACGCGTCGCCGTGCTGACATCGACCGCTGCGGCCATGGCGCTCGGCACGTTCGTCGGATCGGCGACCAGCGAGTACGCGGGCCTGCACGTCGTCGCCGTGGGGTTCTTCACGTTCGTGGGCGGGCTTCTCGTTGCTGTCGAGCCAGCCGTCACGGCGGTCGGACTCAACGCGATCGTCGGGCTCGTCGTGTACGGCCGCTTCCCGGGGTCACCCGAGACCGCCTTGAAGAGCGCTGGGCTGGTTGCCGCCGGAGGCTTGTTCCAGGTCTTGTTGGTCGTGGTCTTGCGCGGTCGCCCGCGCGTCGGCCGCGCGCTGACTGGGCTGTCGCGCGGCTACGCCGCGCTCGCGAGTTACGCCGCAGATCTCGACCTCGCACGGTCGAGCCTGCCACTGGCGGCGGCCATCGACGCTGCGGTTGTCGACCGCGAGTTCGCGTTCGGTGCCGGCACGAGCGGTGCATCAGAGGAGGCGTGCAGGAGCCTCGTCGACGAAGCGCGACGCATCATGCTGGAACTCTTGAGCCTCGCGAGTGTGCGTGCAGCAGCGCAAGGTGTCGATGAGCCGGACGCCGCGTTGCTGGCGAGCTTCGACCAGCTGGCGTCCCGACTAGGCAACTTGTTTGACCACGTCGTTGACGGGTTGGCGCATGCCAGCGTCCCCGCCGACCTGGGCGATGCACTCACCGCCGCCAACGCCGCGATCGAAGATGTCCGGCGAAGCGCAGCCGCGGCGCCGCACGCACAGCTCATTGCGGCGCGAGCGACGACTGCGGGAGCCGCACTCGCAGGCCAACTAAGGGCAGTCGCCGGTTTGCTGCCCGCAGCAGTCGAAGTCAAGCGCGCGCCTGCGTCGTCCGCCGTCCGTTCCGCGACCCGCATATCGCGCGTGAGTGCACAGGGCGCCGAAGCGATTGTCGAACGGATGCAGGCGAACCTCACGTGGCAATCGGATGCCTTTCAGCACGCAGTGCGACTCGCAGTCGTCGTATCGGCCTCGGCAGTGATTGCGCACGCAGTGGGCATCGGGCGCGGGTACTGGCTGGCGTTGACTGCGGTGTTGGTCCTGCGGCCCGAATTCTCGGTGACTTACACGCGGGGCGTAGCGCGGGCGGTCGGCACGGTCGTCGGCGTCGGCATCGCGACGATCGTCGCCGTCACCGCGCACCCGCACGGCTGGGTGCTCGTTCCATTTGTCGGTGTGTTCGTGTGGTTGTCGGGTGCACTGTTCAACGCAAGCTACGCCGCGTTCAGCGTTGCCGTTACTGGCGCCGTGGTGTTCCTGCTTGCGGGGCTTGACGCCGACCCGGTAGCGGACGCTCGCGACCGCCTAGTCGCCACGGTGCTCGGTGCTGGGCTCGCGTTGGGCGCGTACGCCTTGGCGCCCACCTGGGGACGTCGACCCGTCGCCGACGCGGTTGCGGATCTCGCCGATACCACGCAGCGCTATGTCGCCCTCGTCTTGCACGCGGTGATCGACCCGGCGGCGGATACGTCCGTGCTCCCTGGGGCAAGTCGCGCGGTTCGGCTCGCACGCACGAATGCCGAGGCAGCGATCAACCGCTCGCTCGGCGATCCCGCATCTCGGCGCGTCGACCCTGCGGCCACGCTCGAGATGCTGGCCACCTTCAGGCGGCTTGCCATCGCCGCCCATACGTTGCGGTTGTCCCCGACCGTCACCTTGCCCGTCGTCCCGGCTGTCTTGAAAGAACTGACCGTGGCCATCGACTCCGAACTCGAAGCGATCGCGGCGCGAATGCGGTTCGGACGCGTCACGGTGGTGCGCGAGCCCCTGCGCGCGCTGCACCGGGAGGTCGCCGCCGCGTTACCTGCCGACCCCGCAGCTCTGGGGGCACTCGTCGTCGCCGAAACGGACGAGATCGTCGACGCGACGAACTCACTGGCCGACATCGTCGAGCGGGCACCGGTGCAGCTTCGGAGCACTTAAGCCGCACTCAAGCAGTTTTGCCTGGACGACGACGCAACCAAACAGCGCCCGCGCGCGTCGATTCGCCGTGACTCGATCTCGCAGTGTCACACTCGGCTCGTCTGGACGCTCTATGAGAGCGGTTTGATGATCAAGATTACGGGGGCAGGGTTTGACGTGAAGGCTGCGAGCAACCGCCGATTGCCGGGGCTGGACGGCTTGCGCGCCATCGCCGTGATCGGCGTGCTCCTGTATCACGCAGGAGTCGGATGGCTCCCCGGTGGATTCCTCGGCGTCGACCTCTTCTTCGTGATCTCCGGTTTCTTGATCACCTCGCTGCTGTTGAGCGAAGCGCGCGCGGCCGGCCGCGTCTCGTTGCGGCAGTTCTACCTGCGCCGTGCCCGGCGACTGCTGCCCGCGCTCGTCGTCATGCTCGCCGTGGTGGCTGTGTTCATGGCGATCTACGCTGCCGCCGACCTGGGGCAGGCGCGCGGCGACATCGCGGCCGCACTGGGGTACGTGTCGAACTGGTGGTACGTGCTGCATCACCGGTCGTACTTCATCGCTGCGGGCCGGCCGTCGCCCTTCCAACATTTGTGGTCGCTCGCCGTCGAGGAGCAGTTCTACCTGATCTGGCCGGCCGTACTGGTCGCGCTGGTGGCGACCCGTGCACGCCTGCAATGGGTCACCGGCGTTGCACTCGCCGCTGCCCTCGGATCGGCGTTGTGGATGCACGTACTCGCCGTGCGTGGCAACGTGCCGTTCGACACCGACTCGTCGCGGTTGTACTTCGGCACCGACACGCACGCGAGCGCCTTGTTACTCGGTGCCGCGGCAGCAGCCGTGATGGCGGGTCTCGCCATGAGACTTGATCGAGGGATCGCAGTCGGCGTTCGCGCCGCATGGGACGCCGTCGGTGTCGTAGCACTGGTCGCGGTCTGCTGGTCGATGCACGCCTTCGACTACTACCGGCCAGGCCTGTATCGCGGCGGCTTCCTCGCGTTCGCTGCCGTCGGCGTTGTGGTCGTCGTAACAGCGTCGGCGCCGGGCGGCTGGCTCGGCCGGGCACTCGACGCGCCGCCGATGCGATGGATTGGCGAGCGTTCTTACGGCCTCTACCTCTGGCACTGGCCGGTTTTCGTCTATACCCGCCCCGGTCTCGATTGGTCGTTGCACGGTCCGGCTGCCCTCGCCGCCAGGTTGGCAATCGTCGCGTTGTTGACCGAACTGTCGTACCGGTTCGTCGAGGTTCCGCTGCGACGCGAGGGTGTCGTGTCGCTGGCCCGCAAGGTCCGGATGCCGCGCACCTGGCGGGTCGTGGCGCCGGTGCTGTCGGCGGTGCTCGGCGTCGCTGCCGTCGCGGGGGCGACCACGTTCGTCTCGAATCGCATCGCCCACACGCAAGCCCGAGCCCGCCACGACACCGCAACACTTGGCCAGGGTCAGTCACCAATCATCGGCACGGCCGTTTTGGCTAGCCCGACGTCGCCCACACCCGCAGCGTCGCCAGCGGCAACGTCAGTTGCCGCGAGCGAGGCACCCGCGACACCCGCCCCGACACCAGAGCTGCCGGTCGTGACGTTGCCTACGCATCCGCCGTCGCGTCCCATCCACCCGACGAGCGGCCCGCACGCCATCGCCACCAAACCGCCGACGATCCCCGTCGGCGTCCCGCCGTCTGTGAGCGCGGTCGGCGACTCGGTCATGCTCGACGCCGCGACCGCACTGAAGGCGGTCTGCCCCGGTACCGAGGTCTATGCCGTTGTCGGCTGGCAGGCGAAGGCGGTGTTCGCCGAAGTCGCCACGCTGCGTACTGCCGCGCACCTCGGCCGCGAGGTCGTCATCGAAACCGGCACCAACGGCATCGTCAGTGCGAAGGAGTTGGACGCCACACTTACAGCGCTCGCGGACCGCCAGAAAGTGATCGTCGTCAACGACCACATGGACCGGCCGTGGGAACCGCCGAACAACGCGATGTTTCCCACCGTAGTGAAAGCACATCCCAACGCCGTACTGGTCAACTGGGATACGGCCGCTAACACCCATCCGACTTGGCTGAGCACCGACGGTGTGCACCTGAGGCCAGCCGGCCGCGCTCCCTACGCGCAGTTGATCAAGACAGCGGCGGCGTGCTGAGATTCCGACCGATCGACACTCGATAGTGATTAGTTGAACGCTCAATCAAAGTGAGGTATCGTTCGGCCATGGGAATCTTTCGGCTCAACCACGCGGTCCTCTATGTCCG
>DASRZB010000495.1:0-4881 GCA_035653855.1 Acidothermaceae bacterium
CCGTCCGCCGATCGACGTCCCTGAGACGGTGAACCAACTGAGTTGGGGCATCGCGACTGTCCTCGACGGATTGTCGGAGAGCCTGCGCGGTAGTGACGCCGAGAATCTCATCGCGGCACGTGACGGTCTCATCGCGGCGGGGGTACCCGACGATGTCGCCTCGCGCGCGATGATCCTCACCGAAGGGCTCTCGGCGCTCGCTGTTGTCGACATCGCGTTGCAGACGAAGCTGGACGTCGAAGAGGTGGCCGCCGTTCACTTCGCACTCGCCGATGTGCTCGGCCTCTCACGCCTTGGAACCCTCATCGGTGCATTGCCTCGCGACAGTCGCTGGCACACGTTGGCGAGGGCCGCCGCGCGTGACGACCTCGAGGCCGCGCACGCCGAACTGACCACGGATGTGCTGCTCTCGACGCCGTCGACGATGTCGGCGGACGCGCGGATCGCGGCGTGGCAGCAGGTGAACGAGGCCGCCCTGGCACGGGCGACGGCATTCGTCGACGACATCAGTGCAAGTGACGGAGCCGATCTCGCGACGCTATCCGTGGCGCTGCGCGAAGTGCGCGCGCTCGCTCGCGCAGCCGCCCTGCCGCGAGGCTAAGCCACGAGTCAGCGGCTACCGGCGGGCTTCCAGAGCACATCGCCGTCCCCGCCTGCGGCGGTTGTATTCGCGTAACGCGCGAGGACGAATAGCAGGTCGGACAACCTGTTCAAGTAGCGCGCCGGCAGGGGGCTCATCGATGCGCCGTACTGTCCTAGGGCCAGCCAGGTGTGGCGTTCGGCCCGCCGCACGATCGTGCGGACGACGTGGAGCAGGGCCGCTCCTGCGCTGCCACCAGGCAACACGAAACTCGCGAGTTCGGGCAGCAGCGCGTTGTAGTGATCGATCGCCTGCTCGATGCGCGCGATGTCGGATTCGAGGATGCGCAACGGGATCGTGCGCGGGTTCTCCACAACGGGGGTCGCGAGGTCGGCCCCCACGTCGAACAGGTCGTTTTGTACGCGGAGCAACAATTCTTGGACGTCGACGGGTAGCCGTCCCAGGGCCAGCGCGACGCCGAGTGCCGAGTTCGCCTCGTCGCAATCGCCGAACGCGGCCAGCCGCTGGTCGGACTTGGGTGTGCGGGAGCCATCGACGAGCGCGGTGGTTCCGTCGTCGCCGGTCTTCGTGTAGATGCGCGTCAAGTGAACAGCCATGGTCGGAGCCTACGGAATTACGGGCTAACATGCGGCGATGGAGTGGATCAGGGTCACCGGTGGTGCACGGCTGGCGGGTGAGGTCACCATCGCCGGCGCGAAGAACAGCGTGCTGAAGCTCATGGCGGCCGCGCTGCTCGCTCCCGGACGCACCACGATCACCCAAGTGCCGGGCATCCTTGACGTCGACATCATGGCGGAGTTGTTGCGCCGCCTCGGTTGTGAGATCCAGAGCACACCCGGGCGACTGGTCATCGACGTCCCGGATCAGATCGGTGATGAAGCAGACTACGACCTCGTCCGTCGCCTGCGTGCCTCGATCGCTGTGCTCGGCCCGCTGCTGGCCAGGTGCGGCGAGGCCCACGTCGCGCTGCCCGGCGGCGACAACATCGGCTCGCGCGGGCTCGACCTGCACGTGGCCGGCTTGCAAAAGCTCGGAGCGGAGCTTGAGAGCGAGCACGGCTACCTGATCGCTCGCGCACCACACGGGCTGGTCGGCGCGCCGGTATGGCTCGACTTCCCCAGTGTTGGCGCGACCGAGAACCTGATGATGGCTGGCGTGCTCGCACGCGGCACGACCATCATCGACAACGCGGCACGCGAACCGGAGATCGTCGACCTGGCTCGGATGCTGCAGGGCATGGGCGCGAAGGTCGATGGCGCCGGCAGCTCGACGATCGAGGTCCAGGGTGTGACGGCTTTGTCGCCGACCAGTCACGCGACCGTGCCCGATCGCATCGTGGCCGGCACGTTCGCGATGGCCGCGGTGATGACGCGCGGCGATGTCGAAATCCACAACGCGCGGCCGGAGCATCTGGAGATCGTGCTCGACCGGCTCGTCGGATGTGGCGCGGCGGTGAGCGAACTTGACGACGGCTTCCACGTCGAGATGAACGGTCGCGCATCAGCAGTCGACGTCGTGACGTTGCCGTATCCCGGATTCGCGACCGACTTCCTTCCCATGATCATCGCGCTGAACTCCGTCGCGGACGGCGCCGCCATGGTCACCGAGAATGTGTTCGAGGGCCGCTTCCGTTTCATCCAAGAGTTGGTGCGACTCGGCGCCGACATCCGAACGGACGGGCACCACGCCGTAATTCGCGGCCGCGAAAGGCTTTCCGGCGCTCCCGTCGAGGCGACCGACATCAGAGCCGGCGCCGGCCTCGTACTCGCCGGGCTGGTCGCCGATGGCGTCACTATGGTCGGCGAGCTGCACCACATCGATCGCGGCTACGCCGACTTCGTGCCGCAGCTACAGGCGTTAGGCGCTGACGTGGTTCGCGAGCCTGAATCGTCTCGTTGATCTCGATGCTCGACCCGTGGCGGCGTGCTCCTTTCCTGCTGTGGCGCCGGCGTCCGGTCGCGGTCGTCCTTGCGGCTGCGGCGGGAGTGCTCGCTGCCGCAGCCGCAGCGGGGCCGCTCTTTGTTTCGTCGGCCGCCGACGCGACGTTCGGTCAGCAGCTTCGAGCCGCGTGCCAGCCTGGCGCTGGGTTGCACGTGAACGGGGTCGACTCGTTCGGTGGCAACAGCAGCGGAGCTGACCCGCTGGCTCAACAGATGTTCGACATCAATGGGACGACGCGGGTGGCCGCCGTCGGTGACGTTGCACATCTGCTGCCGCCCATTCGCGAGCTGTACACGCAGCACGTGCACGTCTCGGCGCCCGGCGCGGGGTTGTCGACTGCTGGTGCCTATGTGACCTTGATGTCGAAGACGGGCTCGGTCGCCCACGTTGAATCGACGGGGCAGAAGGAAACTCACGATCCGTCACCCGGCGCGGTCTGGCTGGCTGACACCACTGCCCAAGAGTTACATCTGCAGATCGGTGACCCCGTGGTCTTCGACGCCGCCGAAGGCCAGACCGCAGTGACCTTGCGAGTGGCAGGCGTCTTCAAGGATCTCCAGCGGGCGGCGACGCCGCCGTTTTGGTGCAACGACGAGTCGATCATTCACACCGAAGGCAACTCGCCGGCGACAGGCTGTCGCGTTCCGTGCCAACGGTGATTGATGACGCCCGCGCGGCGGCCGAAAACGCCTACCTGCAAGCACATCCGGGGACCACGCTAGAGGATTCACTTGCACAGCGGTCGCACGAGCAGGCCGCGACCAACTTCCATCTGGCTGCCGACCGAGCGCGTTTCGTCGCGCAGAAGCCCTCCGTGGCGCCGCCGATGCGGGTGCGGTCGTCGTCGTCGCGAGCCACGACCCCGACGGACTTCGCTACGCCGACCGAGTGCTCACCATGGCTGACGGACGGCTCGTCGAAGCCGATCGCCGAACTGGCTAGGCTGGCTGAAAGCTATCGTCAGGGAGGTCGGCGTGCCAGGTCGGGTCGCGGTCATCGGCGCGGGCTTGATGGGATCAGGGATCGCCCAGGTCGCCGCACAGGCTGGCTATGACGTCGTGCTGCACGACACCACCTCGCAAGCCCTGAGCCGGGCGATGACCGCGATCGAAGCGTCGCAACTCAGGTTCGTCGCCAAGAAGAGCCTCACTGAAGCGGACGCCGAAGCTGCCCGAGCGAGGATCGTGACCAGCACGGATCTCGGCGATATCGCTAGCGCGCAGATCGTCGTCGAAGCAGTGTTCGAGCAGCTCGAGGTGAAGCAGCAGGTCTTCAGCGAACTCGACCGGCGCGCAGACCACGACGCGATCCTTGCGACGAACACCACGGCGATCCCGATCACGAAGATCGCAGCGGCGACGCAGCGACCCGAGCGCGTCGTCGGGACGCACTTCTTCTCACCGGTCCCGATGATGGCGCTGTGCGAACTCGTCCGCGGCGACGACACCTCCGACGACACGCTGGCCCGCGCGCGTTCGTTCGCCGAAGCGCTCGGGAAGACGTGCGTGGTCGTCGAACGCGACATCGCGGGATTCGTGACGTCGCGGCTGCTGATCGCGTTCGTCAACGAGGCGATGGCGCTCGTCGAGGGCGGGGTGGCGACGCCGGCCGATATCGACACGGCGTGCCGGCTGGGGTTCGGCCACGTGATGGGGCCGCTCGCGACGGTCGACCTGACCGGACTCGATGTGATCCTGCACGCCGCGCGGGCGATCTACGCGGAGACCGGTGACGCGAAGTTCGCGCCTCCCGCGCTGCTGGAGCGGATGGTTGGGGCCGGCGCGCTCGGCCGCAAGACCGGCCACGGCTTCTACGACTACCAGGGCCGCCCCGCGTAGCCCGCCTGTCGCCCCCATCTGAGCGTGAAACACGCCTCACCCGTCACATCAGTCACATCACAGTTGGGCCTCTACCGGCGTGTCGGCTGGGCGAATCGTGGCGGATTTGTGACGATTCAGACGCAACCAGGGGCCCCGTCGTCGCGTCATAGATGGCGACGGGACCAAATGAGGGGGATCCGATGCCAGCTTTCAGCGTGTGCGGGGACCTTGACGTCTCCACGGCCGCGACCGTGCGAGCCGAGCTCACCGACCTGCTCAGCGTCCCCGGCACCGATGATCTGATCGTCGACCTCGAACACATGGGCTCCCTCGACACGGTCGGTCTCGGCCTACTTGTCGGAATTCACCGCCAAGCGCAGCGGGGCGGACGCCGGTTGGTGCTCACCCGGGTCCCGCCGCGGATGATGCGGGTGCTCGCCATCACGCGGCTTCGCCGGGTGCTCGCGATCGACGAAGGCGTGCCCGAGTTGGTCGGCGCGGCCAGCGCCGTCACCTCCC
>DASRZB010000496.1:0-11743 GCA_035653855.1 Acidothermaceae bacterium
GCCACTGCAGGCGCAGCCTCTGCTGGCGTGCTGGGCGGGCTCGAACTCTGCGTCGGTGCAGCCGTGCTCGCGATTGGCGCCGAAGCTTCAGCAACCGGCGGAGAGCTGGTGACAACCAACGCGCGTGGTGAGCCTGCGGTCGAAGATGCAGATGTCCCCGTGATCACTCCGACGACGACCGAGGCGGCGGCTGCAGTGGTCAATACCGCGACGAGGGTACGGCGGCGAAGACGTTGGGTGGTCATGGCAACAGTCATAGGGCGTGTTGGCGCCGCAGCAGGCCGGCAGAGATCATCCCAGGCACTATCGGCGCCCAGAACGTCAACAACCGGAAGACGATCACCGCAGCTATCACCGTGCCTGCAGTGGACGTGCCGCGAGCGAGGCCGGCGACCAGGACGGCGTCAACGCCTCCGATTCCGCCTGGCGTCGGAATCGCCTCGGCGACTGGAACACCAACCAAATAGACAAGGGCGATTCGCCAATCCGCGATGTCGCCGTCGAACGCCCAGGTAGCTGCAACCAGCGCCAGGAGATTGGTCGCCTTGACGCCAGCTGTCGCCGCAAGAAGTAGCGCGAGACGCTTGGGCTGGCGGCCTGCACTCGACAACGCAGTCCGAGCGTCACGGATCACCACCGCCACGCGCCCGTCGACGTGCAGCCGACTTCGAGCGGCTCGCGCAAGCGACCACACGATCAACGGCACGGCGACTATTACCGCGACAATCACCGAGACACCGTGGATACGAGTGGTGAGGAGTGCGTGCGCTAACGGCAGCTTGGACATCGCTGGCCCCATCGCCAGGACGCCGATGGTGGCGATCCCGATGTGGGCAATTGCGGAAAGCGACAGCGCGGCACCTACGGCTCCGGACGACAACTCCTGCGTGCGCAAGTACCGCGCATTGACCGCCATACCGCCGACACCGCCTGGCGTCACTCGGTTTGCAGTGGCGGCAGCGAATTGCACGAGCAGCGTGCGACCGAATGGCAATCGGCGACCAGCGGCCGCCGACAAGGCCACAGCTGAGCAGCCATAGCTCGCGACCACGGCGCCAACCGCGATGAGGATCGCGGACCATGTGGGACCAGGCAGGGTCGAGAGCTGCGCAACGGCGTTGGTCAGATTCGCGTGATACGCGATAACCCACGCCATGAGCGCAACTAGAGCCGTTCCGCCGACGACGCGCAACGCGAGACCGCGACGCGGCACGGCAAAACCAGACATGCCTCCACTGTGCCCGGCCGACCTTACGAACGGGTGACGAGCGATCAGCCCGGCCGCCAGGGGTTGCGCGAAGGCGCGTTTAACGCCGTTGTCAGGTCCGACATGCATCGTGAATGTCGAAGCTCATACGCGACCAACCGGATTCTCAGGAATCTGTCAGACGGCTTTATGTCGCCTGTCAGGCAGGTGCTCCAAGGTGAGAGTGAACGGTTCGGCGAAATCAACCGATGTGTTGGTACCGAGTTACTTCATAGGAGATCACGATGACAACGCGAGCTGACGGCATGCGCCGAATAGGCACGGCCAACGCAACCATCGCAACGTTCGGTGTCGCTGGCGTCGTCGGCCTGAGTGTGATGCTTGCCCAGCACGGTGCACACCATACTGCGGCCACCATCCCGACCGCCGCCATAAGCACCACTCAGACGGGCTCCTCGGACGACGGCACACCCACCGTCACCGCGACGCCGCAGGCCCCGGTTCAGCAATCGACGTCAGGGTCCGGTCACCACGCAGTTACGAGCGGATCATGACGCTCCCCACAGCGCAGTGGCCCGCCATAGGGACAACGGCGAGCGTCGTTGTCACTGATCCTGCATACCTCGACGCCGCACGACAGATCGTCGTCGACGAGTTGGCGCAGCTTGATCTCGCGTGCAGCCGATTTCGATCCGATTCTGAGGTCGCCCGACTCGCGACGCGCGGCAATGCGTGGACGGCCGTGAGCGAGGTGCTTGCCGACGTCTTGACGTGCGCACTTGATGTTGCACGGGTGACCGACGGCGACGTCGATCCGACCATGGGCACAGACATGACCCGGCTCGGCTACGACCGCGACTTCGGGGAGATTCAGCAGGCAGCCGCCGTGGGTTCAGATATCGCCGTGCTGCCTCTCACGTATCGCCTCGTGTATCGGACGACCTGGCACGACGTCGAGTTCGATCACGGGAGACGACACGTGCGCGTGCCCGCCGGACTCGCACTCGATCTTGGCGCCATCGCCAAGGCGTGGTGCGCAGACCGGTGCGCGGTTCGAATCCAGCGTGAGCTCGGCGTTGGTGTGCTCGTAAGCCTGGGCGGGGACATCGCAACCGCCGGAGTCGGCCCAGACGGCGGGTGGCTGGTGCGAGTGCAGGATCTGCCGGAGGCCACCGACGGCCCAAACGCGGTCGTCGTGCTGCGCGACGGATACGCAGTCGCGACGTCAAGCACGATCAGTCGCACGTGGCGGCGTGGCACGTCCCAGCTTCATCACATTCTGGACCCGGCCACTCGGCGTCCGGCTGCGCCGGTCTGGCGAACGGTGACAGCCATCGCCGGCAGTTGCGTCGACGCCAACGCGGCAACCACTGCTGCGATTGTGCGTGGCCGTGCCGCGGAACCGTGGCTCGCTAGCCGCGGGGTGGCTGCCCGGCTCGTCGACCATGACGGCCGCGTGCACACGCTCGGCGGCTGGCCATCGGAGGCAGCAGCATGAGCAGTGCATCGATCGACAAGGCGTTGTGGTACCTCGGCCGATCGAGTGGCGTTGTCAGCCTTGTGCTGCTCACGCTCGTCGTCGCTCTCGGCATCGCCACCCGTTCTGGCCGTCCTCTTCCAGGACTACCGCGATTCGCGGTGAGTGCGGTGCATCGCTCGACGAGCCTGCTCGCGGTCGTCTTTCTGACGCTCCATGTGGTGACACTGACACTCGACCCGCAGTCGCAGCTGCGCTGGCTCGATGCGGTGCTCCCGTTCGGTAGCCAACCGAAGCCGCTTTGGATCGGACTCGGTGCCGCATCACTGGATCTCATGGTCGCGCTCGTCGTCACGAGTCTCCTGCGTCAGCGAATCGGGCATCGTGTATGGCGCGCAATTCACTGGGCGGCGTACGCGCTGTGGCCATTCGCTGTTCTGCATACCATCGGCACCGGCACGGATATGCACAGCACCTGGATGCTTGGCCTGCTCGCCATCTGCACGCTCATGGTCGCCGGCTTAGTCGGCTGGCGGCTGTCGACCCGATTCCTCGATGAGACTGACCGGACGGTCGGCACCCAGTTGCCATCTCGGGAAACGCGCTTGCTCACCGCTTCGAAGGGCCTCTGATGACAATCTTGTTCGACGAACACGTGCAGACCGATGCCGAGGTCGCCGCCCATGGCGCCCTGATAGGGCCGTCGCCCGCGTCCCAACGCGAGTTGCGGACTCACCTGGTTGCGCACGGTGCAGTTCCCGCTATGGATGCGAACGCCGTGCTGCGGCTCGCCGTCGACAGCGGTCTCACCGGACATGGCGGCGCGGGCTTTCCCTTGTATCGCAAGCTTGAAGCGGTTATTGCAGCGCGCGGATGGGCGATCGTGGTTGCCAACGGTGCCGAAGGCGAGCCAGCGAGCGCCAAGGACCGGTGGCTGCTTGCTCGACGTCCGCATCTGGTACTCGATGGTTTGCAGCTTGTCGCGCGGGCGACGAAAGCAACCGATGCGTATCTCTACGCCAACCACCGGCTGGATGTCGCCGTGTTGACCGATCTGCTCGCCGAGCGACGCCGCGCGGGATTGGACCCCGTCTCGGTCACAGTGGTTGCAGCGCCCGACGCGTTCATTTCCGGCGAAGAAACAGCGGTGGTCAGCCACATCTCGGGTAGTGCGGCACTTCCTCGCTTCAAGTCGCCCAGGGTCACCGAGCGTGGTGTGCGTGGCCGGCCAACGCTGGTGAGCAACGTCGAAACGCTCGCCCTGCTGTCACTGATCGCCCGACGCGGAGCGGCGTGGTTTCGCTCGGCGGGCACACCCGACGCGCCTGGCACGATGCTGCTCACTGTCGGCGGTGCAGTACGTGCGCCCGGCATTGTCGAGACAGGACACGGAACGCCCTTGGCGGACGTGCTCGCTCTCGCAGGCGGCCCGTTGACGCAACTTCAAGCCGTCCTGCTCGGTGGCTACCACGGCACCTGGCTGACTGCCGACGAAATGACCTTCGCCAAGCTTTCACGATCCGATCTCGCTCCGCTGGGCGCCTCGCCCGGCGCCGGCGTCGTCGTCGCGCTAGGCGCGGGAACGTGCGGTCTTGTAGAGATGAGCAGAGTCATGAGCTATCTCGCTGAGGAGTCAGCCGGGCAATGTGGGCCGTGCTTGAACGGCCTGCCGCGCATCGCAAACGAGTTGAAGTCCGTCGCTTTTGGGGGCGGCGGCGGGCGGCGCGCTGTCAACGAAATGGTCCGACTAGGAGGAATCGTTTTGGGCCGTGGCGCATGTCACCACCCTGACGGAAGCATGCGCTTCCTCCGTAGCGGCTTGCGGGTTTTCGCAGCTGAAGTCGAGTTGCACCTTGCGGGCCGTTGCAGCCGCACGTCCGCAGATGTCGTGCTGCCTACTGCGGTCACGCGATGAAAACCACGAAGGCAAGACCACGCATCGTGGTCGACTGGACCGCGTGCGACGGCCGCGGGCTATGCGCCGAGCTGTTGCCTGAGCTGGTCAGCCGCGACGAGTGGGGGTTCCCGCTGATTCCCGAGCCGACGGTGCCTGCATCACTGCGCGATCACGCCGAGAGAGCAATCGCGGCCTGCCCAAGACTCGCGCTGCGGCTCGCTAGCACCTAGAGCTTGAACGCGCCGGCCATCGATGGCGCGGAGGCCGCGGCTTGCAGATGCGGAAGACCAAGAATGTCTTCCGTGGTGCGCAGCAACGCGTAGTGGTCGAAGCGCTGCGTGGCAACTGTGCCGGCGGGCACGCTCGGGCCGATGACGATCGTGGGTATGCGGTTACTCGATCCTTCGGCTTCGTCCCACGTGATAATGATGAGCGTGCTGCCAGTCGTGTAGTCAGGCCCAGCGAGGATCTTCGGAATCCATGTCGCTAGCCACTCGTCGCCCGTTCGCACGGAACAATCATGGGTGTCGTTGCACACATTGGGCGTCACGAACGAGAACGAGGGCAGGCTTCCCGCGGCTATGTCGCGATCGAAGACACCCTCGAGCGGTACATCGTTGACGCCACATGCCGCGCGAAGGGTGACGTAATACGTCGCCGGGTTGTGTTTGACGGCGTACTCGCCGCTGGGTGACGTGTCGCAATTCCTCGGCATCGACTCGTTGTACGACCGCCACGTCAACCCGGCCTGGTCAAGCTGCCCGAAGATCGAGTTGGCGCTGATCTGGTGTGCCGACGGATTTGCGTCATCAGTCACTCCGAACGTCGACCCGCCGGTCGCTGCGAGGTAGTTCGGTAGCGATGGGTGCGAGACGCCGTTGTCGTTCGTTGCCAATCCGCATTGCTTAGCGATTGAGTTTTCAAACGACGCGTTACTACTCCCAATGACAGAGCCATAGCCCTTGTTCTCCATCCAGATCCACACGACGTGGGTGTAGTGGGGAGTCCCGCTGACTCCGCACGGGCGAGCCTTGGTCGGGCCCACCGCTAGCGTCGGAGTGGCGGTGCGATTCGGCGCAGCTGAGGTTCGTTGTGCTACCGGACTGCGCGATGGTGGCGTCGCTGACGATGCCGCGACCGGCGGGGACACGTCCGCAGCAGAACTCGCGACGGGCACAGGTGCCGACCCAGCGGCGATCGAAGTCGGCGGCACCCCACTGGAGACGGCAGGCGCCACCGAACTGGGGTAGGTCGCCGCAGCTGGGTGGCTGGCCGTGCAGCTTGAGATTGCCAGCGTCAGACCCACGCCCAGGACGACACATCGAACCCTCTGGTGGTCGATCACAGCCGTGGCGAGACGAGTCGTGGCAGCACCCCGCTGCGGTGCCGCGGCCAAGTGACGGTCATCCGCGCCCCCCCGAGCTCGGAGTCGCCGACGGTCCACCGGCCATGCGTGGAACACACGACGGCGTCGGCGATGGCGAGCCCGAGACCAGCGCCTTCGCTGCCGGTTTCATCGATTCGATGAAACCGATCGAACAAGCGCGCTCGCTCCGCGAGCGGAATCCCCGGCCCGTCATCAGCGACCGTCAGCGCCACGTGGTTCGCAGTACATGCAACGGTAACGGCGATACGGCCGGGAGAATTCGCGTAGCGAGTCGCGTTGTCTAGCAGGACCCCGATGAGGCGGTCAACCCATTCCGGCGCGGCTGCCACGTGTGCGAGATCGAGCCCTGTTTGACTCACCGTCAAGTCGAGATTCCGAGCCTGCACGACTGGCGCGAACCGGTCGGCACATTGCCGTGCGACTGTCGTCACGTCGACGATCGCGGCCTGTGGCGCGGGCGGATGTGAGTCGAAGCGCGCGAGCCACATCATGTCTTCGACGATACGACGCAGCCGCTGGGTCTCACCGGACACGCGCTGAAGTGCGTCCCGGTAGCCACCAGCTGTGCGATTCGTCGCCAAAGCAAGCCCGACTTCAGCTTCGACCACAGTCAACGGCGTGCGCAGTTCGTGCGACGCATCGGCCGTGAACTCGAGCTGACGCAATCGCGCGCGCTCGACAGGCTTCGACGCCGCGCGCCCGATGATGAAGGCGCACACGAAGACGCCGGCGAGCAGAAACGGCGAAACCGCCAACGCCGACGTAAGGAGCACGCTGCGAACATGGGACTGCTGCAACAGGCTTTCGGCAGCAATCAACTGGGATCCATCCTGTCGTTTCAGGGAGCTAAACAGGAACGTGCGACCGTCGATTGACGCTGTGCGTGGCAGTGCAGACAAGTGCGCCACGATGCCAGTGGGCAGCTGCGGGGCGTCAGCGCTCACCGCCGTCACGGCGTTGGCAGCGTTGACTTGCCAGAGGTAGACGGGAGGGTCATCAGCATCATGCAGGACTGAATCTCTCGAAGATACTTCGCTCCCAGTCAGTCCCTCTGCGTTGCTCAGTTGCGCAGCGACATGCGCGCTTGTTTCGTGTAGAAGATTCTTCGATACGAACAGCACAATGACCGCCACGATTGCGAAGTAACAGATCGCGACAGCGATCGTCGCGGCAAGCGCAACACGCAGAGCGCGCCGAATCGGAGCGGATGCCTTCATTATTGCGGAACTCGCACGGATCAATGGTCCCGTGTAGAACCTTACGGATGCCTGAAGGTTGACCAGCGCGACCCGGGACTATGGGCCAATCCACCTTCATTGAACCGTAAGGCGCTGGCGTTAGCGTCATGCTCATGCAGCTTCGAAGGGATGAGGCCGTCGACTCGTCCAAGCGGGTAGACATTCGTGCGACGGGGGTTGAGGGGAACGCGCGGCTTACCAGCTCGACGGCCCTGCTCTTGCTCATCCTGCTCGCAGCGGAGGGCCTGACGCTCCCCGCTATTCACGCGTTACTGCGCCCGCACGTATACATCGGGTTCGCATTGATTCCTCCGGTGGCTCTCAAACTCGGCAGTACTTTGTACCGGTTCACCCGCTACTACACCCGCGCGCCTGGGTACCGGCAGAAGGGGCCGCCACCTGCACTGCTACGTATGCTCGGCCCGGTCGTGGTGCTCTCAACAGTGCTGCTGCTCGCTAGCGGGGTGGCGCTGCTGTTCTTCACAGGACAGTGGCAACAACGGATGTTGACGGTACACAAGGCAAGCTTCATCTTGTGGTTCGCAGCGATGACCGTGCACGTCGTCGCTCACATCGTCGAGACCGCGCAACTGAGCGCACGTGATTGGGTACCGCAGCAGACTCGCTCGTTACCGATGGCCGCTGCCCGTCGCTGGATGCTCGCCGCAACCGTGCTCGCGGGTGCTCTCCTCGGCGCGTGGGGTCTTGGGCATATCGGCGGATGGCACCGTGCCTGAGACGCTGCGAGTGCTTGCGCCATCCCTCAATGGGCTAGCGGCCGGAGGGCACGGCAGCGCGCCGGTCCAGCGACGTGGCCCGACACCCCTGGGCGCTCGACCCAACGTCGTGCTCGTGGGTGTCGTCCTCGGTGCCGCCGTCGTGCTGCTTCTCTGGTGGCGCGGCACGCCGTACGTGCATGGTATGGGTGACTGGTTAACCAACGGTGGCCGGATCACCGGCTTGCTGGCGGGTTACAGCATCGGCATCGTCCTTCTGTTCATGGCGCGTATTCCGGCTCTCGAACATGGCGTCGGTTCTGATCGACTTGCCCGTTGGCACGCCGTCGGCGGTCGCTACACCGTCAGCCTTGTCGTCTGCCACGTCGTGCTCATCGTGTGGGGATATGCCATCACCGCACACACCAATCCCGTTCACCAGACCGTTAGCCTCGTTAGCAGCTACCCCGATATAGCGATGGCGACCGTCGCGGCCGGCCTACTCGTTTTCGTGGGAGCCGTGTCTGCGCGAGCGGCGCGGCGGCGATTGAGTTATGAGACCTGGCACTACCTGCACCTCTACACATATGTCGCCGTGAGCTTGGCGTTCAGTCACCAGCTTGCGACCGGCGCGCAGTTCATTTCTGATCCGCTCGCCCGCGCGGCATGGAGCAGTTTCTACGTCGTAATCGGCGCGCTCCTCATCTGGCACCGGCTCTTGAGTCCCGTTCGAAGCGCGTGGCGACATCGCATGCGAGTAGTTGGGCTGACAACCGAAGGGCCTGGTGTTGTTTCGGTTTACATTTCGGGCGACCATCTCGACGAACTCGACGCCCAACCGGGTCAGTTCTTCCGCTGGCGATTTCTCACTCGTGAGCATTGGTGGGCGGCCAATCCATACTCCTTGTCGGCAGCGCCGCGGCCCGCGCTTCTCCGTATCACCGTAAAAGCACTGGGCGACCACAGCGGCGACCTCGCAGGCGTTCGCGTCGGAACCAAGGTCCTTGCCGAGGGTCCGTACGGCGGATTCACCGCAGCGCGCAGGAAGCGGCGGAAGGTCTTGCTGATCGCCGCAGGCGTAGGCATCACGCCAATCCGGACACTGTTCGAGACGCTTCCAGGTGCGCCGGGAGACATCACCTTGCTCTACCGCGTGAGCTCTCGAGAGATCGTCCTATTCCAAGACGAACTCGAAGCCATCGCCGACAAGCGAGGGCATCGGCTTTACCTTCTCAGCGGCCCGCGCGGTGGAACCGGCGACCCGCTGTCGGCCGGGCGGCTCGCCAAGGCCATCCCAGACGTCCGACAACACGACGTGTATCTGTGCGGACCACCTGCGATGACCGAGGCTACGATCCGTACGCTTCGGCGGTGCGGTGTCTCGCGGCGCCGCATCCACCGCGAGTCTTTCGAGCTATGACGCGCGACTCTCGGCCATGAAACGTGCAGTCCTTGCGACGCTCGGCACAATCACAGGCATCGTTGTATTGCTCAGTTCGAAGTCTGCCCCGGTGCGGGCTGCCCGCCCGCCATTCGTTTCGCCCGTGAGCTCAAGCCAACCGCCAATCCTCGACACACCAGCAACCTCATCGACCGTAGCGTCGACAACACCATCGAGTGCCCCGGCGTCCGTGGCACCGGTTGAACCAACGACGCAGCCAGCAGCGCCGACAACTCAAACGCCAACGACCCAGGCTCCCGCGACGAGAACACACACCGCTGCACCGACCAAGACGGCGACCCAGGGCCCGACGAAGGCGCCCACCCAGTCAGCCGCGACGCCCACCAACGCGGCGAGCGGCACCTTCCTCGGGGCGAGCGTGCAGACGCGCTACGGTCCGGTGCAGATCAAGATCACCTATGCCGTCGGACGAGTCACCGGCGTGGTCGCGGTCCAGCTTCCGTCGGGTCATTCTCGGGATGCCGAGATCAACAATTACGCCGTGCCGATTCTCGAACAAGAGACGCTGGCGGCACAAAGCGCGAACATCAACGCCGTGTCGGGCGCTACTTACACAAGCGACGGCTACGTGCAATCGCTCCAGTCCGCTCTGGACGCCGCGCACCGCTAGCGGATTGGCCACCCCGCACCGTCATCGCGTCCTAAATTCCGAGGCCATGAGCGGCTTGTCCGACGCCCGCAGTCACGACCATCGCGATGCTGCCCCACGTCACGACTCTGATAGTGGGCCGCAGCAGTGCGCCACCGGCGATTCGTGCACCGATCGCTCCTGCGACGGCCAGTCCGGCGACCGTAACCACGAAGATGAGCACGAACCTTGCGGCCGACGTCGCACCGAGCATGCCGATGAATGGCACCAAGCCGCCGACCAAAAAGCTCGATGCGGACGCCATCGCCGCTTGAACCGGTCGGGCTCGCGTGTGCTGGGTTTGGCCCCACTCATCCCGCATGTGGGCACCGAGGGGGTCACGTGCATGAAAGGCCGACGCAACCTGCTCGGCAAGTGCCCGCGGCAGCCCTCGCTTTTCATAGATGTCGGCGAGCTCGGCGAGTTCGCCGATCGGGTCGCGCTCCTGCTGCCGCGCCTCGGCGTCGACGTCGGCGCGTTCGACGTCCACTTGCGAACTGACGGAGACATACTCGCCGGCGGCCATGGCCATCGCGCCCGCAGCGACCCCGGCGATCCCTGCAGTGAGAACGGCGCCCGGCCGTGCATGGCTCGCTGCCACGCCGACCATCAGGCTCGCCGTAGATACCAGCCCGTCGTTGGCTCCAAGCACCGCCGCACGAAGCCATCCCGCGCGGCCCGAGCTAAGGGCACGCTCAGCTGGACGCGCCGCGACATCCGAGGCAGATTGGGCCGTCATCCAACCAGCCAATGTTCAGAGGCGCCAGATGTGTAGGGTCGAAGGTCCGGCGTGCCGGGCCGTTCGACACCGCGAACCGCGCAGATCGCTATTTCGCGTAGAGCTGCCCATCGGAACCCTTGGCGATGCTGATCTTCCCGAGTCCTTGACTGGCCGGGCCGGTTTCGACTGCGCCAGTGCTGCCGTTGAACTGCGAACCGTGGCACGGGCAAACAAAAATCGCGTTTGCCTGGTCGTACTCGACGGTGCACCCGGCGTGTGGGCATACCGCGTCGAAGGCGAGGAACACACCGGCGCGAGGTTGCACGACGACAGCGGGATCGCCGGTCGCGGGATCGGTGAACGTCGCCGCCCCCGCCACTGGAACGTTGCTCGCGGCACCGAGCTTCGTTCCAGGAGGATGCGTGGCAGCCTCGGTAGGACTCGTCGGGGTCGATGACGGGGTCGATGACGGAGCCGACGGGTTCGACGCCGATGGCGAGCCGCCCGGTGTGGCACTCGCCGCCGCACTTGTCGCGACGCCTGGGCCGACTGAGGGCACCGCCGCCGCCGCGGGCGATGAACCGTGCAGTAGCCGTCCGATGCCAGCGATCGCACCCGTTCCGAGAACGGCCACGGTGCCGGCACCGAGCATTGCTGCGCCAACGAGACGCCGGCGATCCATGTCGACATTCGTCGCCTTGTCAGTATGGGCGGCCTTCTCAAGTTCTCGCTCGATGAACGGGCACCCCGCTGGCGCGCAGGCAGTATCACGGCGCGCCAAGCACCATCCGCCCTGGTAGTGACCACAGATGTTCTGCACCGTCGCGAACGGCAGCTGTACGGGAACTGACGGGGGGCGGATTTGGCGGATGGCGGCGAGATTGGCGATGAGGGCGTCGGCAGAGAGCTGACCACCCCCGGTCACGACGAGCGGTAGCCACGCAAACATGAAGACGATGTCTGAGCCGGTGTAATACGGGTTCGTGTGGAAGCTCACTGCAAGAAACAGG
>DASRZB010000497.1:0-9377 GCA_035653855.1 Acidothermaceae bacterium
CGCATGTGGGGCAGTGCAGGTCTGCCGCGCATATGCGGCAGTGCAGGTCTGCCGCGCATAGGCGGCAGAGCAAAGCACCCGAAAGAGTTTGTCGGACTGGTCGCCTAGCCTGGCGTTCGTGGTTATCCACCGGTTGTCGCGCACGGACGCGCGCCAAATCGCCGTCCGCGCGCAGCTTCTTGATGCGAACCGGCCGACCGACCTGCTCGACACCGTGCGCCACCTCACGCTGTTGCAGGACGATCGGACCGCAGCGGTCGCGCCCAACGCTGAGCTCGTCATCTGGAGTCGGTTGGGGTCGTCGTGTCCGCGAACCGCAGTCGCCGAGGCCGTCGAGGAGCAATCGCTGATCGACCTCCACGGTGTGCTCAGGCCCGCCGAGGACATTGCGCTGTATCGCAGTGAAATGGCGGAGTGGCCCGGCGTGACCGAGGATCCCGATTGGCGTCAGAGTCGGGCGGCCTGGGTGCAAGCCAACGAAGCCTTTCGGCAGGACCTGATCGATGAGCTACGGCGCGACGGCCCGCTGACATGGCGCGAGTTGCCCGACTCCTGCATCGTCTCGTGGCGCTCGACGGGTTGGAACAACAACCGCAACGTCGCGATGATGCTCGAGATGCTGGTGCTGCGAGGTGAAGTAGCGGTGGCCGGGCGCCGGGGGCGTGACCGATTGTGGGACCTCGCGTCGCGCGTGTATCCCGACGACGAGGTCGTCCCTACGGCGGAGGCGCGCCGGATCCGCAACGAGCGTCGCCTACGTGCGATGGGGATATCGCGCGCGCGTGGGCAAGACAGCCAGGTCGAGCCTAATGGCGTTGAAGAGGTCGGCGAGGCAGCCGTGATCGAGGGCGTCAGAGGGCAATGGCGGATCGATCCGACGTATCTCGGCGGCACATTCAGGGGTCGCGCGGCGATCATCTCCCCGATCGACCGACTCATCTTCGACCGCCAACGAATGACGGACATCTTCGACTTCGACTACAACCTCGAGATGTACAAGCCGGCAGCGCAGCGGCGCTGGGGCTATTGGGCGATGCCGATCCTTTACGGGGATCGCCTCGTCGGAAAGGTCGACGCGACGACCGACCGACGAGAGCGCGTGTTGCGGGTTGACGCGATCCACGAAGACGCGTCGTTCACGAAGACGATGACGGCGAAAGTGATGCGCGAACTCACTGACCTTGCGCAGTGGCTGGATGTCGACTTACGACGAGTCCATCCATAACCAAGTCGGTTCTGGGCAGGAAAATCGGGGCGGACGGCGGGTGGGCGCTGCCGGGTGGCGGCTAGCCGCGCTCGATCGCCGTCCCTAGCAAACCTAGCGGTGGTGCGCCGAGGTCGAGCATCGCTTTGTGGAATCGGCTGTGTGAGTAGTCGGCCCCCCATGCCTGTCGCGCCTTCGCCTGTGTCTCGAGGATGGCGAGCTTCCCCCACGTGTAGCGGCCGTACGTTGGATCGAAGGTTGCGCGGTTGGCCTCGGATCGTGCGGCTCGCCCTGACAAGAATGCGTCCGACTCGAACCTGTGCGCCGCGTCGTCCACCGTCATTGCACCGGTGTGCACCCCGATCGCAGCAGCGAGACGCGTCACCCGGACGAGACCTTCGATTGCTACCCCTGCGGCGAATCGCGGGTCACCGGCCCGGAAGCCGAGATCGAGGCTGAGCTCCTCGGTGTAGTGCGCCCATCCCTCGACGAACGCTGGCGACATCAGAATCCGACGCACCGGTGTTGCGGCCCGACGCAGAGCCCGACCGTGCGCGAAGTGACCCGGCGATACCTCGTGCAGCGTGATGGCCGGCAACGTCGCGCGACTGAAGATCTGCAGCCAGTCCTCGATGTCGTGCTCCGACCACGTCGGGTCAGGTGGCGTGACCCAGTAGAACGACGGCGCGTCCGGCTCTCCCGGGGCAGCCCACGCCATCATCGCCATGGCCCACCGGCGCGACTCTGGCGCTGGCGCCACGATGCATTCGCCGTCGGTATACGGCACGAGATCGTGCTCGCGAGTAAACGCGAGCACCTCGTCGACCTGCGCCTGCGCTTCGGTGAGTACGCCATCGGCGTCCGGATGATCCCCGACGAGTGCAGCCACGGCCTGCGCGAGGCTGGCGTCGGGATCGACCCGCGCACATGCCTCTCGCAGAATCGCCGTCAGCCGGTCGCGCTCACTATCGGCGATTTCCGCCAGCCGGCCGATGTCGACTGTCGTTGCCTCGAAGGAACCCATCAACGACGCAAGGCCGCTCGCACCCAACGAGGCGTCGGGTGAGCCGTGCTCTGCCGCATCTTGCAGATGCAGCATCAGCCGAGCATGCGCAGCCAGCGCGGCCGTGGCATGCGGCTCCGCGGGGTTGACTACGGACACCAGTCCGGTGAATGCACCGAGGAGCGCCGCGGCCACTGGTGCAGGCACTGCGTTGAGTGCCTCGATCGTCATGTCGACCGCGTCCGGCCACTGAGCGAGGTGTGCGCGTCTCGCCGCCGCGCGGTCGCTCGCCGGCGCGTACTCGCGGTCGTAGCAGGAGAGGTCGAAATTCGGCAGGTGCGTCGCCGGGTTGGACCGATGCACCTCGAGGATGCCGAACGCGAGGCGGGCGTTGTCCTCGAACGCGCGTAGGTGGGCCTCGTCGTGCGGGTCGTCGAGCGGCGACCCGCCGAGCCGGTCAAGCCCAGCCCGGACCCCGCCCGGTGACAAGTCTTGAATCAGGCCGTCGTACTCATGCAAGCCAGAACCTTCGCGGAGGTCCCCCATGAACAGGTCGCAAACGGAGCGCAGTCGCTGGTCCATACCAGTCACCGTAGCGCCGCGTGTGGGCTGGCGGCATCAGTACTGACGTGCGGCCGGAAGCTCGCCCGGAAAGTCGCCCGGTAGAGTCGGCCGACAGGAGGCGCGAACCGTGAGTGCGTTGAGGATTGTCGTGTGCGTGAAGCAAGTGCCCGACACCTGGTCGGAGAAGCGGCTCGACCCGTCGGACCAGACGCTTGACCGTGCGGCCGCTGACGGCGTGATCGATGAACTCGACACCTACGCGGTCGAGGAGGCGTTGCGCATCAAGGAAGCAAACGAAGGCAGCACCGTCGTTGTCTTGACGATGGGACCGGCAGGTGCGGCCGACACTGTGCGAAAGGCGCTGTCGATGGGAGCCGACGAAGCCGTGCACGTCGTCGACGACGCGCTGCACGGATCCGACGCGCTCGCTACCTCACTCGTCTTGGCGAAAGCCATCGAGCGCACCGGCTTCGACCTGGTCGTCCTCGGTTCCGAATCGACGGATGCCCGCATGGGCGTTGTGCCGGCGATGCTTGCCGAGCGCCTGCGAGTTCCGCAGGCAACGCTTGCCAGCAAGGTCGAGATCGACGCGTCCAGCGATCCGGCAACCGTGCGAGTGCATCGACAGGCGGACGTCGGGCAGACCGTGGTCTCAGCACAACTGCCGGCGGTTATCAGTGTGCTCGAAAAGATCAACGAGCCAAGATATCCCTCGTTCAAAGGGATTATGGCTGCCAAGACGAAGCCAACGGCCACGTGGTCACTTGCCGATCTCGACGTCGACCCATCGTCGGTCGGCTTGGCTGCGGCGGCGACCGCCGTCGTCGATGCGACGCAACGACCCCCGCGCGGCGAACACACCATCATCAAGGACGACGGCGATGCGGGTTCGCGGATCGCGGATTTCCTCGTCTCGCGCAAGCTTCTCTAACGACGGGACTTGTCATGGCGGACGTACTTGTACTGGTCGACCACGTCGACGGGGTCGTCGGGAAGCCGACGCTTGAGTTACTCACGCTTGCCGCGCGCATCGGCTCGCCGGTCGCGATCGTCGTCGGGGGCGGAGCGGAGGTTGCTGACAAGCTCGGCGAGTACGGCGCGAGTGCGGTTCTCACCGCGGACGACGATGCGCTGACCTCGGCTGTCGTCGCGCCAGTCGTGTCGTTGCTCGAGTCGCTCGTCGCGTCACGGTCGCCTGCCGCGGTGCTGATCGCGTCGACAACGGAAGGCAAGGAGATTGCGGGTCGCCTCGCCGTCCGTCTTGATGCTGGTGTTCTGACCGACGCAGTCGACGTATCTGTCGACGGCGGCACCGTCGTCGTCGAGCAGTCGGTTTTCGGCGGATCGACTGTGGTGCACTCGCGGGCGACGCGCGGTGTTCCGATCGTGACTGTCCGGCCGAACAGCGTCACCCCGGTGGCGGCGCCCGTTTCGGCAGAAGTGTCGGCGGTTGCGGTTCCTGCCGCCGGCGGTCGGCATGCGGTCATCGAGTCGCGGTCAGCTGCGGCGTCGGGTGGTCGGCCGGGCTTGTCGGAAGCGACCGTCGTTGTCGCTGGTGGTCGTGGGGTCGGGGCGGCGGAGAAGTTCGCCCTCATCGAGGAGCTTGCCGACGCGTTGTCGGCGGCGGTGGGTGCCTCACGCGCAGCGACCGACGCGGGCTGGTATCCGCACGCCGCGCAGGTCGGGCAAACCGGGGTCACTGTCGCGCCGCAGCTCTACATCGCGTGCGGAATTTCTGGTGCCATTCAGCACCGGGCCGGCATGCAGACCTCGAAGACGATCGTGGCCATCAACAAGGACGCCGAGGCGCCGATCTTCGAACTCGCCGACTTCGGCGTCGTCGGCGATCTGCACGTCGTCGTGCCACAACTGATCGCCGAGATCGCCAAGCGCAAGGGCTAGCGAGCTCGGCCGCGACTGTCGGCCGCCGACTGCCAAACCGTGCATTTGCTGCCCCACCAAGGCGGTAAACGCACGGGCTGTGGGGTGGCAGCCAACCTGGCAACCTTTCGTGGCGTCCGACCGGTGTAGGTAGCGAGATCCGCACACTTGGGTGACGAGACAGGGGTGAGGTGTCCCAGGAGCCGCCGGGGTTGCGCGACTATGTCGCTGCGCGCCAGCGTGCCCTGCAACGCACCGCGCGGATGCTCACCGGTGATGAGCAGACGGCGGAGGACCTCGTGCAGACGACGTTGGAGCGGGTGTGGCCACACTGGCAACGGGTGGCCAGCGATCGCGACCCCGATGCCTACGTGCGCAAGGTGATGGTGAACACCTACTCGAGTTGGTGGCGGCGCAAGTGGCGCGGGGAGCAGCCGACGGCCGACCTGCCGGAGATCACGACGGCGGACGACGACTATGCGCGCGCCGACCTCGCCGACGCGCTTCGTCGGCTGTTGCCGACGTTGACGCCGCGGCAACGTGCAGTGCTCGTACTTCGGTACTACGAAGACCTCACTGAGACCGCGACGGCCGAGGTGCTCGGCTGCTCGGTCGGCACGGTGAAGAGCCAGACATCGAAGGCGCTCGCGCGGTTGCGCTTGAGCAACGACCCACGGGTGACGGAGGCAGGACGATGACTCCGGACGACGAGAGCGTGCGTCGCGCGATGCAGTCGATCCAGCCAGCGGGGGCAGACGTTCCCGACCTGTTCGACCGGGTGGCTGCCGGGGCTCGGCGACGCCGGCGACACCGTTCCATCGGCGCAGTGGGTGCTGCTGCCGTGGTGGTTGCGGCTGTCGCGTTGGTGCCGGCGCTGGGACGCGGGACCTCATCGACAAGCACCCAACCTGCCGGGCCGGGACCAGTTGCCGCCTCGTCGCCGGCGTTGGCATCATCCCCACTAGCGGTGAACTCGCCGTCCCCGCCCCTGAGCAGTACGCCGCCACCGCCGCCCTTGATCACCACCGGTGCGTGCGCTGGCTTGAAGGTGGCGGCGTCGTTCGACCCCGGCCCGCAGGGTCCCGACCAACTGGACCCCCTCGTGCTCGTTGTTCACGAGTTGGATACCGAACCAAGCCTCAATCTGCTGACGGTGCACGCAGGTGCAACGGTCAGCTTCCAAGCGTCAGGGCCGGCGGCGTGCGTCAATCGAGTCGCGCTCAGTGCGGATTCCGGCACCTTTCCGACTGCTACCCCAAGCGCTCAACCAGGTGAGAGCAACTTCCTGCCGCTGGTAGTTCGGCCGGATGGACCTGGCGTCGAACACGTCGACGTCCTGCTCCGACCGTGCGCCACGGCCGCGACGTGCGACGGCGGTCAATTGCTCGCCACGACGGTCATCGCGGTCGACCCCCCGGCGTCATCGAGCGCGAATCCGGTGTCCAGCAACTTGGGTGCCTGTCCGACAGTGCTGCCGCTGGTACCCGGATCTGACGCAGCTGCGCAGGCAAAGGCGGCCGCGGTGAAGGTCGTTCCAACGATCTATCCGCCCGAGCCGACGAAGGATTTCACCGTCACCGCCGTGTATCCGGCCAGCCAGAGCCTCGACGGCGGCAAGGGAATCGGGACGATCGCCTACGGCACGTGTGGCAAGACGATCGGCGACCGCACATGGGTCGTCGAGGTCCACTTCCCGCACGATCCCATGGGCAGCGCGTCCACCGGCAACGGCCAGCTATTCGTGTCAGAGTTCGCGAACGGCGGCTGGCAGGTCTGGTTCCGCAACCACTGAGCTTCGCCGCCATCACGGCGGAGCGATGCAGTCCAGCGCTCGTTCTTGCGTGCGCTGGACTGCAACACTCGGCGAAGGATGAGGGGGACGGCGCGTAGCGGGGGCGGGCGACGAAACCGCTAGCGGTTGGCCATCTCTTTGCGGACGGCCTCGGCGAAGTCATCGACGTCTTGCTCGGTGGTGTCGAACGCGCACACCCAGCGCACCTCACCGGTCGCGCGGTCCCACGGGTAGAAGAACACCTGCTCCTGGAGTCGCGCTGTTACGTCCGCCGGCAGGATCGCGTACACCGAGTTGGCTTCCGGTTGGCGGGTGAGCTGCATGCCAGGGATGTCCGCGGTCGCATCGGCCAACCGACGCGCCATCGCATTCGCGTGCGTGGCGCTGCGCAACCACAGGTCGGTGCCGAATAGCACCTCGAATTGCACCCCGACGAAGCGCATCTTCGAGGCCAACTGCATGCCCGCCTTGCGGAGGTATTCGACCCCGGAAACGGCATCTGGGTTGAGCACGACGATCCCCTCGCCGTACAGAAGTCCGTTCTTCGTGCCACCGAGACTAAGGACGTCGACACCGACGTCCGTCGTGAATGCACGGAGCGGGACGCCGAGTGCAGCCGCTGCGTTCGCGATGCGCGAGCCGTCGACATGCACGAACATTCCCAACGAGTGGGCGTGCGCACAGATCGCGGCGATCTCCTCCGGCGTGTAGACGGTGCCGAGCTCAGTGCTCTGGGTGATCGACACGACGCGCGGCTGCGCGTGGTGCACGTCACCGAAACCCCAGGCGTGGACGTCGATCAGCGAGGGCGTGAGCTTCCCATCGGAAGTGGCAACCGAGAGCAGCTTGAGTCCGGCAATCTTTTCCGCTGCACCACACTCGTCGACATTGATGTGGGCTGACTCCGCGCAGATCACGGCGTCCCAGCGCTTGGTCATTGCTTGCAGCGACACGACGTTGGCGCCGGTGCCGTTGAAGACGAAATACACCTCGGCGTCCGCACCGAAGTGTCCTTGCAGCACCTCAACAGCGGCCGCCGTGTAAGGGTCGCCGCCGTAGCTGCCGACGTGCCCACCGTTAGCGAGGGCCAACGCGGCGAGAATCTCCTGGTGCACCCCGGCGTAGTTGTCGCTGGCGAACCCGCGGCGGGCCGGATCGTGGTGCTGCCCGTTCAGGTCGTCAGCCATACGCGCTCCCCGTTGCATTCTTTGGCTGGCTTGTCCCACAGACCGACGATGGTGTCGGCGAGGTCGATGACATCGGTGTAGCCCTTGAACGCGGCGTCGGGCTTGGCTTCGCGCATCTGCGGCGTGACCAGGGCCTTGACGACGACGACGGTGGCGGCTGCCTGCGAACCACGGAAGGAATCCGCGACAGCGAGCGTCCACGCTTCGGCGGCCGCCTTAGCAGCGGCATAAGCGGCGTTCTTCGCGGTCGGCCGCGACGCCTCGGCCGCCGACACGAGGACGAAGCGGCCAAGAGGGCTGGCCTTCAGCTGATCGTGGAAACCGCGCGTCGTGTTCTGCACCGTGCGCACGAGCAGGCCTGCTAACCAGTCCCAGTCGGCGAGGTCGGCGTCGGTGATTCCCTTGCCGCCGCGCCACCCGCCGACCAGATGCACGACGCCGTCGACGCGGCCGAACCGGGCGGTGACAGAGTCGGCCCACCTGCGGGTGGTGTCTTCGTCGAGCAAGTCGAGCGCGTACGCATCGATCTGGCCACCGGCCTCGCCGATCTCGCGGACCAGCGACTCCGTGGAGTCAAGCGATCGATCCGCGGTCACGACAATCGCACCAGCCGCAGACAACCGGCGGACGACGGCAGCTCCCGCCCCGCCGCCGGCCCCCGCGACGACGACGACCGCGTCGGCCAGGTTCATGGGGCCACCGACGCCGTGATACCGCGCGTTGACTCGATGACGTCGCCGAGCTTGCGTCGCAACGCTTCGTAGAACACGTTCAGCGGGAACTCGTCGGGCAGGACGAGATCGACGAGGCCCTTCGGCGGTCCGTCCAGCGGCAACGCAGCGGCACCGCGAGCCCAGACCGACACCGGGCTCGGTGCGACGTAACGCGACACGAACTCGTGGCCCGCCAGCCAGTGGCCGACGCGCGATCGATCAATGCCGTCGCGGTACAGCGTCTCGACCTCGCGTCCGAGATCGGTGACCGCTGAGGCGATGCGCGACCACTCGATCGACAGCGTGTTGTCGGTCCAATGCAGGACGCCGTTCTTATGTAGGTACGCGAACAACAACTGACCACCGAGGCCGTCATAGTTGCGCACCCGGTCGCCCGTGATCGGGAAGCGGAACAGCCGATCGAACAGCACCGCGTACTGCACGAGTTCGCCGTACGGCGTCACATGCTCGGCCTCGAGGTCGGCCGCTTGCGCGAAGGCTTGCAGGTCGCAGCGCAACTCTTCGAGCGAGTACATCCAGTACGGCATCCGCTGCTTGATCATGAAGGGATCGAAGGGCAGGTCGCCGTGGCTGTGCGTGCGGTCGTGAATCAGGTCCCACAGCACGAAGGTGTTCTGTGCGAGCGCCTGGTTGTCGATGAGGCGCTCAGCGGCCGGCGGCAGCGCGAGCTTCAACGTGTCAGCCGCGGCCGCACTCACGCGGCGGAAGCGGGCCGCCTCGCGGTCGCAGAAGATCGCCCCCCAGGTGAACCGAGGCACTTCACGCACGGCAACCGTCTCCGGGAACAGCACCGCAGAGTTCGTGTCGTAGCCGGCCGTGAAGTCGACGAACGAGATCGGCACGAACATCGAGTTGTCGTAGCGCGTCGCCTCGAGGGCGGCGACGAAGTCGGGCCACACGACGCGGATCACCGCCGCCTCGAAGTTGCGGTCGGGGTTGCCGTTCTGCGTGTACATGGGGAACACCACGAGGTGCTCAAGGCCATCGACGCGGTGCAACTCCGGGCGAAACG
>DASRZB010000498.1:0-2794 GCA_035653855.1 Acidothermaceae bacterium
CGTACTCGCCGCCTGCACGTCCAGCAAGCGCGCCGCACCAGCCGCATCCGCGCCGGTTTCAACTGACCCGGCCGCGTCGGCTGCGGCATCGTCAGCGCCGGTCTTGGCCAGCGCCGCGGCATCTTCGCCTGTCGCGGCGAGCTCGTCGGCCGGCTCTGCATCAAGTGCGACGACATCTCCTCGTGCGACGGCCGCCGCGTTTCCGACCGGGATCTGGCCGACCTACCACCACGACGTCGCACGTACCGGCAACGCGGGCACCATCCCGGCCGTGAAGGGTCTGAAGGTTGCGGCGACGGCGAGTCTCGACGGCGCCGTCTACGCAAGCCCGTTGGTGTTGCACGACGCAAAGGGCGACCTGATCATCGCGGCGACCGAGAACAACACGCTGTACGCGCTACGCAACAACGGCAGCATCGCCTGGTCGCGGCACATCGGCACTCCGGTGAACGGCTCGAGTCTGCCGTGCGGCAACATCAATCCGACTGGCATCACCGGCACACCCGTCTACGATCCGGCCACCGGGCTCGTGTTCGCGGTCGCATTCCTCTCCGGTGACAAGCACGTGCTGGTCGCCGTCAACGCCGAGACCGGCACGCTGGCGTGGACGCGACCAGTCGACCCGCCAGGCTCCCACCCGAACGTCGAGCAGGAACGCGGTGCCCTGCTGCTCAGCGGCGGCAAGGTATGGGTTCCGTACGGCGGCCTCTATGGCGACTGCGGCCCGTACCACGGCTACGTCGTCGGTATCCCGACCTCGGGCCAAGGCGCCGCCGCGATCTACCAAGTGCCGAGTTCGCGCGAGGCCGGGATCTGGACGCCGGCCGGTCCGTCTGCCGACGCAGCAGGACATGTCTACGTGTCAGTCGGCAACAGCGCACAGACCAATCCGAAGGCCGCGTACGACATGGGTGACTCCGTCATCGAACTGAGCGGGACGAGCGTCGTGTCGTTCTTCGCGCCAGCAACGTGGGCCGACGACAACGCGCAGGACCTCGACCTGGGCACGACCGGCCCGGTCATTCTGCCGACCGGCCAAGTCTTCGTGGCAGGCAAGAACGGCAACGCCTACCTCATGAAGCAGGGGGCGCTCGGTGGTCTCGGCGGCAAGATCCCGAGCATCGCGGTATGCACGGCGTTCGGAGGCGCGGCGTACAGCGAGGGCACGATCTACGTTCCTTGCACGAACGGCGTGAGAGCAGTCCATATCTCGGAGACCGCCATGACGGCCTCATGGCATGCATCACCGTCCGGCTCACCGATCGTCGGGGGCGGCGCCGTGCTGACGGTCGCCCCGTCGTCGGGCACGCTGTTTGCACTCGACCCGGTATCCGGCGCGACGAAAGCGCAGGTCGCGCTCGGCGACTCCACCACGCGGTTCGCAACGCCCGCCATGGCCGCTGACGGGTTCGCCTACGTCGGCACCGAGCACGGAAAACTGGTCATCGTCGCGACGGGTTAGCTCACGGCCTGCTTCACGAGCGCGGCGATCCTTACCTCGTCGGCGCGGGTCAGTTTCTTCAGTGCGAAGTCGGTCGGCCACATGTTGCCTTCATCGAGTTTCGCTTTGTCGCTGAAGCCCAACGTTGCATATCTCGTCCCGAACTTCTGCGCGCTTCGGAAGAAACAGAGGACGTTGCCGTCCTTGGTATAAGCCGGCATGCCGTACCAGGTTCGTGGAACGAGGTCTGGCGCAGTGGCTTTCATGATGGCGTGGATTCGCTCGCCCATGATGCGATCCGATTCGGGCATCTCGGCAAGCTTGGCGAGCACGTCCTTCTCCCCGTCCGCCCGCTGCCCCTCCGCCTTGAGTTCTTTGACCCGCTCTTTCATCGCGGCTCGTTCTTCGGGGGTGAATCCCTTGCTCGGTTGGGTGACGGCCTTCTTGGCCGGCTTCTGGGTGGCAGCCATTTGCAAGTGCTCCTTCGCGTAACGATCAGCCGTGAACGTACCCGATCATCCACGCATGACACGCAGGCGTCTTGGCGGGCGGACATCGTTCAGGCGCAAGTCGAGGTCGTTGTTACCGCAGCTAACGCCGCACTCAGGGGTGGTGGCGGCGTGGACGGCGCCATACATCGCGCCGCCGGGCCTGAGCTGCTGCAAGCGTTACGGTCGCTCGCGCCTTGCCAAATCGGCGGAGCGGTCATCACCCCCGCCTTTGGAATCCCACCTCCGGTTCGCTTCGTCGTCCACGCAGTCGGTCCTCGGTACGGACGCGACGAGCCCGCGGCCGAATTGCTGGCCGGCGCATACGCACAGAGCCTTGCGAGGTGCGACGAAGTCGACGCCACGACACAGAAGCTGTGGGAACGGGCGGTCCTAGGGTGACACGACCGTCTCAGCGCAGTGGACGCGCGGACCGCCACACAGTCGGCGACTTACCGTGCACGCGCTTGAATGCAGCAACGCCAGCGCCGGACGCGGTACCGGATCATTCAGTGCGCCCGAGCGCGTCATTGACCGCGGAACCGACCGGCGCTGCTCGGCGTCCAACTGCAGTGAAGCGCACCTGGTGTAGAGCCATCCCCGCCATCGTCGTCGCGGCATCCCTGGCCGGCTGTGCGAGCTCGGCTACAAAGGCGGGCACCGCGACAACCCCGAACGCGACGACGAGCCCGACTGAGGTGAGAGCTACCAACGTGGCTCTCGCCAACCCGGGTTCGCTGTCGACCGCGCCCCTCGTCGGGGGCGTCAACGAGTTCGGCCACGACCTGTACGTCCAAGCCGCGACTGGCGGCAACGTGGTCATCTCGCCCTTGAGCATCGAGGTGGCCCTGTCGATGGCGCGCGC
>DASRZB010000499.1:0-6151 GCA_035653855.1 Acidothermaceae bacterium
GTGCGGGTCGTCGCCGGCAAGCGGATCCTGTTCATGCTCGCCGCGACCGGCGCGGGAGCGGCCGGAGCGATGACGCTTGCCAACACGCTCTTCATCGAGCCGACCTCGATCTTCAGCGTGAACTACACCGCGCTGATGATCTTCATGGTGCTCGTTGGCGGCCTCGGCACCTTCGAGGGGCCGATCATCGGCGCCGTCGTCTTCTTTGTCATTCAATACAACTTTGCCGACGAGGGCGCCTGGTATCTCATCGGCCTCGGTGTGGTCGCGATGGGTTTCGCGCTGTTCCTGCCCAGAGGGCTGTGGAGTCTGCTGACCGATCGATTGCACTTCCAGTTGCTGCCCGTCGGGTATCGGCTCACGCGACCTGAGAAGCTACCGTCCATCGCGAACGAGGGAGGCGGCAGTGTCAGCGAGCACGGTTAGTTCGCAGGTTCCTGTCAGCCCGTCAAACCCGCCGAAGCGGCTTCGCCATTACATCGACGGTAGGTGGTGCGAATCCGTCAGTGGTCGCGAGTACGAAAGCCTCAGCCCATGGGACGGCGCGGTGATCGCTTCCGCCGCTGCCGGCGATGGCGATGACGCGCGGCGTGCTGTCGACGCGGCACACAACGCCTTCCCTCGGTGGGCCGCGACGACGCCCACCGATCGAAAGAAGGTGTTCCTCCGGGCCGCCGACGAGCTTTCGCGGCGCAGACCTGCGGTTGTGTCCGAGCTCGCGGTCGAAACGGGATGCGGCCGGCATTTTGCCAACATTCAGGTCGACTTCGCGGTGTCACTGTTGCGGCAGGTCGCGAACCTGGCACACTCGCCGTCCGGCCAGCTCTTGCCCTCCGATGTGCCCGGCACGCACGCGATGGCGACGCGTAGACCGGTTGGCGTCGTCGGTGCGATTGCTCCGTGGAACGCGTCGTTGACGCTCGCGGGGCGCGCTATCGCCGGCCCGCTCGCACTCGGCAACACCGTGGTGCTGAAGCCGTCGGAGGAATCCCCATCGACGGGCGGCACCTTGTGGGCGCAGCTCTTCGAGGACGCTGGATTGCCGGCCGGCGTTCTCAACGTCGTCACGCACGCGCCCGGCGAAGCTGGCGGGATTGGCGACGAACTGATCACCAATCCGCTGGTTCGCAGAATCAACTTCACCGGCTCGACTGCTACCGGTCGTCGGCTCGCAGAGGCAGCTGGGCGCAACCTCAAGCGCGTGGTGCTTCAGCTCGGTGGACAGAACCCGCTCATCGTGCTCGCCGGCGCCGACCTGCAGTACGCGGTCGAAGCCGCAGCGTACGGCGCCTTCGTTCACCAGGGCCAAGTCTGCATGTGCGTGCGGCGGATACTAGTCGAGCGATCTATCGCGCAAGAGTTCACGCAGCGCCTCGTAGCGCGCGTCGCTCAGTTGCCTATGGGCGACCCCCGCGATCCGAACACGGTCATCGGCCCGCTCATCAGCAGGTGGGCCTTGTCGCTCATCACCCGCCGGGTCGAGGAAGCCGTCGCGCTCGGAGCCCGCGTGCTTGCCGGCGGGGTCGCGCTGCCACCGTGCTACCCACCGACCGTCCTTGCGGACGTGCCGCCGGAGGCTGAACTCTCACTGGATGAAACCTTCGGCCCAGTCGTCATCATCGATGTTGTCGACGACGCCGCCGATGCAGTTCGAAGGACGAACGAATCACGGTTCGGGCTGTGCGCGGCCGTGCTGGCCGCCACGGTCGAGGAAGGCATGGTTGTCGCGCGGTCACTCGACGCGGGGATCATTCACGTCAATGACCAGACGGTGAATGACGAGCCGCAGATGCCGTTCGGTGGCATGAAGGACAGCGGCTGGGGCCGGTTCGGGGTCGGCTTTGCGGCGGAAGAGTTCTGCGACCTTCAATGGATAACATCGCGGAGCGAGCCCAGGGCGTTCCCGTTCTGAGCAGTCGCCCCTGTTGGCAACCACTGACGTTGGAGTCGGCGTGCGTACCCAAGTTGGCATTGTCGGTGCCGGGCCGGCTGGGCTCCTGCTGGCCAGACTGCTCGAAGTGCAGGGCATCGAGTCCGTGGTGCTGGAGCAGCGCGACCGCGACTACGTCGAGCACCGCGTCCGGGCCGGCGTGCTGGAGCATGGCAGCGCACAGACGCTGCGCGAGGCCGGCGTCGGAGCTCGGATGGACGCCGAAGGGCTTCCGCACGATGGGACGAAATTGCGCTTCGGGCTAAAGACGCACCGGCTCGACTTTGCCGAACTCACCGGCCGGGGCGTGATGGTGTACGGGCAACAGGAGGTCGTCAAAGATCTCATCGCGGCACGCATCGCGAGCGGCGATGACCTGCGATTCGAGGTCAGTGAGGTGGCGTTGGAGGGTCTCGACTCCGCGCAGCCGCGGATCACGTTCGAGCATCAGGGCAATCGCGAGAGCGTGGAGTGCGACTTCGTGATCGGCACCGACGGGTTCCACGGCGTCAGCCGAGGGTATGTGCCGAACCTCACGGCGTACGAACGAAGCTACCCGTTTGCTTGGCTTGGCATCCTCGCCGAGGCGCCTCCGTCGTCCGCCGAACTCATCTACGCACGTCACGCGCATGGGTTCGCCTTGCACAGCATGCGGTCACCAACAGTGACCCGGATGTACTTGCAGGTTGCCCCGGATGAATCTCTCGACGAGTGGTCCGACGATCGGATCTGGGCCGAGCTGCACACCCGGTTAGCTGACGACTCGGGCTTTGCCCTCACCGAGGGGCCGATCGTGAGCAAAGGCATCACGCCGATGCGCAGCTTCGTGGCGACCCCGATGCAACATGGCCGTCTCTACCTTGCCGGTGACGCCGCCCACATCGTTCCGCCGACCGGCGCGAAGGGCATGAACCTTGCGGTCGCCGACGTACGACTACTCGCCCGCGCCCTCGGCGGTTACTTCGCCGCAGGGCGTGAGGACCTGCTCGCCGAGTACTCCGAGACCGCCGGCCGCAGGGTCTGGCGGGCGACGCACTTCTCGTGGTGGATGACCACAACCCTCCACAGGTCACCGGACGACGATCCATTCGACGAAGCGCTGGCCCTGGCGCAACTCAACTACGTCGTCACCTCGCGAGCGATGGCGACAGCGCTCGCGGAGAACTACACCGGCCTGCCCTACGAACAGGACTGGTTCTATCGGTAGGAGTCCAGAAATCCTTCCGCTCAGCGGAATACACTCTAGTGTCACCAGATGCACGCTGAAAGATAAGACGCCATGCCGATCGTCGTCCGCAACACCTCGCGCACCGACCTGGCGATCGTCGATGCCCTCGGCGAACTCGGCGTCGCGACGATCCACGAAGCTCAGGGGCGGATCGGCCTACTGGCGTCGCGGCTGCGACCGATCTACCGGCCGATCAAAGCGGCCGGCAATGCGCTGACCTGCGAGGTCGCCCCAGGCGACAACTGGGCGATCCACGTGGCGGTCGAACAGGCGAAGCCCGGTGACCTTCTGGTGGTCACGCCGACCAGCCCTTGCGAGGACGGCTATTTCGGCGACCTTCTGGCCACCAGCCTGATGGCGCACGGGGTCAGGGGGTTGGTCATCGACGCCGGGGTTCGCGACGTTGCATTTCTGACGAGGATCGGTTTCCCGGTGTGGTCGAAAACAATCTCGGCGCAGGGCACCGTGAAGGAAACACCGGCGAACGTGCAGACACCGATCGTGTGCGCAGGGGCGCACATTCGTCCCGGTGACGTGATCGTCGCCGACGACGACGGCGTGGTGGTGGTGGCGCGAGCGGACGCCGTGGTGGTGCTGGAGAAGGCGCGCGCTCGCGAGGCGAACGAGGTCACCAAGCGCGCCCGGCTCCAGTCGGGTGAACTCGGACTCGACATCTACGAGATGCGTGACCGTCTTGCCGAGCGCGGTCTTCGCTACGTCGACTCCGCTGAGGGTGCTGACTGATGAGTCAGACGGCAATCAGGTGCTCGGTGATTCGAGGTGGCACCTCGAAGGGCCTGTATTTCCATGTCGGGGATCTGCCCGCCGACCGCGAGACTCGCGACGCCGTCCTGCTCGCCGCGATGGGGTCGCCCGACCCACGAGAGATCGATGGCATGGGTGGCGCCCATCCACTGACGTCGAAGGTCGCCGTGGTCGCAAAGTCGGCCCGTGACAACGCCGATGTCGACTACTTGTTCTTGCAAGTGTGGCCCGATCGCGCAGAGGTCTCCGACAACCAGAACTGCGGAAACCTGCTTGCCGGCGTTGGCCCGTTCGCGCTCGAGGAAGGGTTGATCGAGGCGACGGGGGATGTGACGCCGGTACGGATCTGGATGGAGAACACCCAGACGTTGGCGGTCGCTCATGTTCAGACGCCGGCCGGCGAGGTTCGCTACGACGGGACGGCGGCGATCGATGGGGTGCCGGGAACGCACGCGCCGGTACCCATCGACTTTCTCGACGTCGCCGGCTCGACGTGCGGCGCATTGCTTCCGACTGGCTACGCAGCCGACGAGGTCAACGGCATCAGGGTCACCTGCATCGACAACGGAATGCCTGTCGTCTGCATCAAGGCGGACGATCTTGGCCTGACCGGCCACGAGGCCCCAGGTGAGATCGAAGCGAACCTCAATGTGTTGCGGCGTATCGAGGACATTCGGCTGGCTGTCGGACCGATGATGAACCTCGGCGACGTCACCAACAAGACGGTGCCGAAGATGACACTCGTCTCGACTCCGCAACACGGCGGTGCCGTTGACACCCGCACCTTGATCCCGCACCGTGTGCACGAAGCCATCGGCGTCTTTGGCGCGGTCTCGGTTGCGACGGCTTGCTTGGTACCCGGGTCGGTTGCCGCCGAGGTCGCCAAGATCAACGACCCGGCCGAGGTCGGGATCGAGCATCCGACCGGCTTTTTCACGGTCACGATGGACGTCGAGATGGTCGACGGCGCCGTCGTCGTGAAGCAAGCCGCCCTGTTGCGGACGGCGCGGCTCTTGATGCGCGGCGAGGTGTTCGTGCCCCGATCGGTATGGGCAGGCCGATGAGAATTGCACTGATCGGGCTCGGCGAGGTCGGCCGCGTCCTCGCCGAGGATCTTGCCGACGGCAACACGTTATCGGCATGGGACACCGCGTTCGGCGATCCCGACAGCCGGGCTGGCCGCAACGCGAACGAGTTGCCAGTTCAGGTCGCCAGCAATGCAGTCGATGCGGTGCGGTCAGCCGAACTCGTGATCAGCGCAGTGACGGCTGCGAACGATCTCTATGCAGCACGTTACGTGTCATCGGCTCTCGCGAGTGGAGCGTGGTTTCTCGACCTGAACTCGGCATCGCCAGGACAGAAGCAGGAAGCAGCCGCACTGATCGACGAGGTCGGGGGGCGATATGTCGAGGCTGCGGTTCTGTCGCCGATCTATCCCAAGCGCATCGGTTCGCCGATCCTGCTCGGCGGCCCGCACGCGAGCGAGTTTGTCGATGTGGCCCGCGACCTGGGATTTTCCGGCGTCGAGTTCTTCGCGCCAACTGTCGGACCCGCGTCTGCCACCAAGCTCTGCCGGTCGGTTGTGGTGAAAGGCCTCGAGGCGTTGCTGATGGAGTCGATGCTCACTGCGCGCAGGTGGGGCGTAGAGAAGCCGGTGCTCGATTCGCTGTCGAACCTCGTGCCAGCTGCCGACTGGGCCGAGCTCGCGCAGTACATGATTCGGCGCTCCATCGAGCACGGGGAGCGGCGGTCTGAAGAGATGATCGAAGCCGCGGCAACCGTGAGAGACGCCGACGTCGACGCGCTGATGGCAACAGCGACGGCGCGACGGCAATCCTGGGCTAGCGATCAGCGCGACGCCCTTGGAGCCGATGATCTGGACAGCCTCCTTGACGCGATTCGGGCGACGCTCACGTGATCATCGACTGTCACGGCCACTACACGACGGCGCCCGAGGCGCACAGCGCGTGGCGCGACGCTCAGGTCGCCGCATACGACGCAGGTACCACGGCGCCGCTGTATCCGAGCATCTCGGATGCAGAGATCCAAGAGACGATCGAAAAGAATCAGCTGCGGCTACTCACCGAACGCGGCGCGGACATGACGATCTTCTCCCCGCGCGCGTCGGCGATGGCGCACCACGTCGGAGACGAATCGGTCAGCATCGCCTGGAGCAGAGCGTGCAACGACCTCATCAAGCGGGTGGTCGACCTCTATCCGAATACGTT